>DATLLQ010000140.1:0-28522 GCA_035537775.1 Vicinamibacterales bacterium
CGTTCGGCGCGTGCCCTGGCGTCGTCGTACGCCTGCGCGAACAGCAACAGCTTCGCCGCCCGCAGCTGAATCTCGGCATCTTGTGGCGCGAGATCGGCCGCGCGGATGGTCTCTCGCAGCGCCTCGTTACCGTTGCCCGAGGCTGTGTACGCGTCCGCAAGTGCCAGGCGTGCAGGTACGAGCTTCGAATCAGCCTGAATTGCCGTGCGCAGCTCGACGATCGCTTCCTCGTATTTCTTCTGGGCGAGGTACGTCTTGCCGCGCGCGAGATGTTCCTGCGGGTCAGCTGCGCATCCGGAGAGCAGCAGACCGGCGATAGCGATCGCGGTCGCCTGTTTCATGAATCGACTGGCCTCAGGCCGGGATGTAGTTATCAAGCGTTGGAAAGAGCAGCCGGACGAAGCCGATGGCGTCGCGCTCAGCCGTTTCTTCCGCGGCCGCCGACGCGTCGGTGATGGGTATGACGACTCGCACGATGGCCGTGTCGCTGCGGCTCGTTCTGATCGCGTCGGCGACGAGGTAGAACTTGCCCCAGTACTCGCTGGCCACCACGCGCCCGTGACTCTGATACCAGTAGAGCACCAGCTGCCGGTCGAGCCCCTTCTGGATGACGTACCGATTGACTTCGATTTCTGACGTCGCAGCGGTCGCGCCAGGCACCGTGATACGAAGCGGACGCCGCGACAGCGGTTCCCAACCGGATCCCGGCAGGCAATTCAGCGGCGAGTGAACGGTGTCGCCGCGCTTCTGCGTCGCCCAGTAGCCCATGTACAGGCCGGCCGACTTTCCAGAGGCGTAGTAGCTGCGAAGGATGTAGTCGTCAGCGCCAAGGATCTCGCGCTCTTTGTCGGTCAGCGGCGGATCGTCACGTCCACGCCACGTGTCAAACGTCATCGGTACGGCCGCAAACGGCTGGCGGGGCGGAGCATGCTCGGCGCGTTGCGCGCGGGCAATCATGCCCGAGGCGGCGACGAAGATGACGAACAACGCAACGGCGCGAATCAGCACTTTCGGCATCCCTCAGCTTGCCGGCACGACAGCGGGGGTGCCCGCTGATGGCCCTCGATCAGGCGCCACGAGTAACAGCAGGCGATGGAACAGCAGCATCATGGCAAACGCCGCGATGAAGACGAGCCAGCCGGAGAACTCATGGAAGAACCCCTCCGCCGCGGCCTTCCCGTAATAGTGCGCGGCGACTCCCGTCCCGGCCACGCGTGCGCCGTTTGCGAGCACCGCCACGGGGATAGCCGAGACCGCGATCAGCACACGCGCCCAGTTGCGTCCGTCGCCAACGTATCCGAACACCACGCCCAGCGTCAGCAGGGAGATGAGCGAGCGGATGCCGCTGCAGGCTTCCGCAACCTCGAGGCTGATGTTTGCAAGGATGAGCACGTTGCCTTCGCGAAGAACCGGGATATCGGCGGCCCGAATAACCGTTTCGCCGAACTGGGAGGCGATCAGCTGCAGGGGGAAGGCGATCTGGTTGAAGATGATCGCCGGCACCGGCACCATCAGAATCAGGAACGCCAGCGGAAAGAGCATCACACGCAGCCTGGCCCAGCCGAAGAGAAACAGCATCGTGCCGGCGAGCGCGCCAATCAGCGAGACGCGGGTAAGGAACAACTCGATCCCGAGTACCCCGAGCGCGAGGACGATGACGCTGCCGAGCACGATGAGCAGACCCAGCAGGTTCGACCCGGCCGGCGTCGCGAGGAACTGTTTCCGCCGTTCCCACGCGAGATAGGCCGCTATGGGTGGAATGAGGTATCCGTGTGAGTAGTTGTCGTCCGTGCCCCAGGCCCGGACCAGTTCCGGGACTACGTCACGATAGAGAATCGCCAGTCCGGCGACGACAAGGGCGCCGGCCACGATGACGTTTTTCGAAATGTTCTCAGATCGAATACTCAAAGTCGGCCATCCGCGCCTGTGCGGACCTCACGCATGTCAGTCTACAGGAGCAATTTGCCTACCCGCGCCACCTTTTCGGGCAACCCGTTTAATCCGTTGATTACATGGAAGTTGCTTAAGACGCGCCGAGGGCTCGCTGGAACGTCGACATCAGGAGTTTCGGGCGCTTCCCGAACAAAGTCTGGCTTGGTTCGGTAAACGCACCGCGCGCCAGAATTCGATGTCTTTCGAGGCACGGTTGTTGCCGACTCAGCTGCGATTACGAAGCTGAATGTCAGGTAGCAGAGCGATCTCATCGTGAATCGTCACGACTCGGGCGGCGACCGCCCAAACGACTGGCTTACTCGGAGGAATGTCCGGAAAGGAAGGGATTTCTCCGTCTCGATGACGCCGGAGGAGCACGCCCGCCGTCTGGGTGTTGCTGCACATCGCCTCACGCGCGTCCTCGGCCGGGTCGAGGGACTCCGTGAGGTCTGCACCGTCGTCGTCCGGCATGTCGCCCGGTTCGTCGGGGCAAGGTTCGCGGCGCTTGCCGTGCCGACCGAAGAGGGTCAGCTCGCGATCATTGCCACTCACGGTTATCCCATCGCGCTGGTGCGCATGCTGCGAATCGCGCCAGGGATGGGGGTCATTGGTTCGGTGTACGTCAAAGGCGCGCCGCTCCTCGTCGAGGACATTACGACCGTCCCCGGGCTGCAGCGGCGGCCGCGGTACCGCACCAATTCCTTCGTCGCGGTGCCAATCAGTGCAGGGCGGGAAGTGCTTGGCGTCGTCTGCGTCGCTGATCGCCTGGACGACCAGCCATTCAGCCGGGAAGACCTCTCGAGCCTGCGCGCGCTGACCGCCCCTGTCGCGCTGGCGATGTCGAGGGAACTGGCGAACCGCAACGCCGAGAATTTTGCGCGCGCCGCCGTGACCGATCCCCTCAGTGGCCTCTTTAATCGCCGCTATTTCCACGAACGGCTCGAAGAGGAGCTCGATCGCGCCCGCCGCCACAACACGACGGTGGCATTGCTGATGATCGACATCGACAACTTCAAGGGCATCAACGACCAGTTCGGTCACCTTGCCGGTGACGCTGTCATCCGCGGAGTGGGCGACATCCTGAAGCGCTCGGTGCGCCGCTTCGATTTGTGCACCCGGTTCGGCGGCGAGGAGTTCGCGATCGTCATGCCCGGCAGCGGCGCCGAGAATTCGGCCTCGGTTGCCGAACGTATCCGCCACCGGATTGAAACCTTCCGGCCACCCGAGACCGAGCTCACGGATTTGCGCGTAACGGCCAGCATCGGCATGGCGGTTTCACAGGGCGCGTCCGCGCGCGAGCTCATCGCGCGAGCCGACAACGCGCTCTACGACGCGAAGCAGGCCGGCAAGAACAGGCTCGTCGAGTGGAAGCCGCCCGCCCCGGACGACACGAGAAACCCTCGAAACCCACGGTAGCCTCAGATTCTCTGAGTCGGGCTGCGCCCACGTCAGGCTCCCTTCACGCTCCCTGAAGCCTTTATCCGCAGTGGTTTGCGCGAGATCGACACGTCGATCTGTTGTCTGGTGGTCTTCTTGCTCGACTCAGCGGCAGGGCGAGCAACCTTGAAATTGCCGCAGGCATTCAGGCTCGTCAGGTTGAGGGAGTGAGATGTCGTTCGTGGAACAACCCATCCTGCTCGGAGAGAGCCCGGTCATCGAGACGCTGCACGCCGACATTCAAAGTGCGGCGCGCACGCATGCGAAGGTCCTGATCACGGGCGAAACCGGCGTCGGCAAGGAAGTGGTGGCGCGGCTGATTCATACGCAGAGCGCCAGGAGCCGCCAGCCGTTCATGGCCGTGAACTGCAGCGGAATCCCCGAAACACTGCTTGCGTCGGAACTCTTCGGCCATGCGCGTGGCAGCTTCACGGGCGCATATCGCGACAAGGTGGGACTTATCCGGCAGGCCGATCGAGGCACGCTCTTCCTCGACGAGCTCGGTGAGATGAGCCTGGCCATGCAGGCGATGCTCCTCCGATTCTCCGAAACCGGCGAAGTGCAGACCGTTGGCCTGGACACCGTGGTGGGCCGCGCCGACGTTCGCCTGATTACCGCGACAAACCGCGACCTGCGGGTGCAGATTGCGGCAGGGGAGTTCCGCGAAGACCTCTACTACCGCCTGAACGTGATTCACATCAGGATTCCACCGCTGCGGGAACGGGGCCGCGACGTGGTGCTGCTGTTCCGTCATTTCTTGCGGAAGGCGAGCGAGGCGCACCGGCTTCCTCCTCCGGACCTCACGCCGGAGGCCGAAGGGCTGGTGCTTGCACACCAGTGGCCCGGCAACGTCCGCGAGCTGCGCAACGTCACCGAACGCATTGCCATTCGCGATTCGAATCGGCCGATCACTCCGGACGACCTGCCGGCGGAGATGCGCGGCGACGATCGGACGGCCGTGGCTGTCGCAGGTCACGGCCTCGCGGCGGCGTCCGAGCAGCTTCAGCCACAGGGGATTTCACAGCATCTCTGGGACCGGCTGATGACCGGCGCGGACTTCTGGGAAGTCGTGCAGAAACCATTCAGAGCGCACGAAGTCACTCGTGCCGAGCTCGCCGCGCTGATTGATCGTGGCCTTCAGGAAACCCGGGGCAGCTATCGGGCGCTCGTGAGACTGTTCAACCTGCCTCCGAGCGACTACAAGCGCTTTCACGCGTTTCTCTACCAGCAGAACTGCAATCTGCCGGTTGGTCCGTACCGGACCGGAACTGCCTCCAGGCTCAAGAACGCCAACGGCTACCCGGTCGCGTCTTAAGGTAGCGTCATAGCGAAGGCGGCGCGCGTCCGCGCCGCTACCGTCACTACGATCGAAGCGAGTCGAGAAGCTCTCGAGCGTGCTTCGCCTCGTTCGCCCCCAGCTTCAGTTCCAATGCCTGCGTCAAGGCATTGCGAGCCTTGACCTTGTCGCCCGCCGCCGCGTACGCAGCGCCGAGGTGGTACTGAAACTCAGGGTTGCGAGGCTCCGCCTTCACGGCCTTCAGCAGTGGGGGCAGGGCGAGCGCCGGCAGGTTCCTCCGGTAGTAGACCCAGCCGAGCGTATCGCTGACAGCTGCGACATCCGGCATTGTTGCGGAGGCGACCTGGGCTAGTCCGAGCGCGCGATCGAGGTCTCGCCGGCTCTCTACCAGCAGCCAGGCGAGGTTGTTGGCCGCCACACCTGCACGCGGGTCGATCGCCAGCGTGTTCTCGTACGCGCGTTCCGCCTCAGGCAGCCGGCCGCTCATTTGAAGAAGGACGCCGAGGGTCGTGTTCGAGCCCACCGCCTTGGGATTGCGGCTGAGGATGGTCTCGAACTGCTTCACAGCATCGGGCAGGCGGCCCTGCGACGCATACAGCTGTCCGAGCATCGTGTATGCGTCGAACCGGTTCGGCTCCCGTTCGACGGCTGCGAGCAACGATTTCTCCGCCTTTGGCAGGTCGCCGGCGCCGCCGTACACCTGGCCCGCGAGCACGAGCAGGTCAACGGACGGATTGGGCTGACGCAGGGAACCTTCCAACCGATCGAGCGCTTCCTTCTTGCGGCCCGCGGCAAGGTCCATCCTCGCAAGAGCCGTCAGCGCTTCGACATTTGCCGGGTCGTGCTTCAGTGCCTCCTGGAAAGCCGCAGCAGCCAGGGCTGGCTGTTTCGAGGCCAGCTCGATCTGCCCGCGCAGATTGGCCACCGGCGCTGCATCGGGGAAGGCTCCCTTCAAAGCTGCGAGACGCCGGCGCGCTTCGGACAGCTGACCCCGGTTTGTCTCGATGCGGGCGGCAAGCAGGTGCGCGTTTGCGCTCGTTGGCTGGGCCTGCAGTGCGGCCTGCGCATGCGTCATTGCGCGATCCAGCGATCCCAGCTGAAGGTGGATGCCTCCCAGCCTGAAGTTGGCCTCGTGTACCTGCAGCGGATTCTTTGCGTCGCTCTTGAGCGCCGACTCATATGAGGCAATTGCCTCGGTAAGCCGGTTCGTCGCGGCGTAGATGCTGCCTTCGGCGAGATGGGCGGCGGGGTTGTTCGGCTCGACTGCTAGGGCTTTGCCGATTTCAGCAAGGGCCTCGGCGTACTTCCGATCATTCGAAAGCACCTGCGCCTTGAGCACGAGGGCGTTGACGTACTTTGGGGACTTCGCAAGGACCGTCTCGATGCCCTTCCGCGCCTCCTCCGTCTTGCCGGCCAGCAGGTCCAGACTCGCCAGGCTGGTGGTAGCCTCCGCAAACGACTCCGGTTGCTTCGCGGTCTCCGCGAGCACACGGCGCGCGTCAGCCGATCGATTGAGACTCAGGTAGTAGTTCGCCAGCGCGAACCGGCCAGCCGGTGTCCCCAGCGTGTCGGCATACGTCACGAAGTAGCTTTCGGCCTGCGGCGCGCGGCCGGTGGCCATGTAGAGGACGCCCATAGCCCGGTTCAGCAGCGGATTGCGCGGCTCGAGATCGTGTGCCGCTTTGAGCTGATGCTCGGCGGCGTCGATCTGGCGCGTGCGCCAGTACAGGTCCGCGAGAGCGACCTTTGCGGAAGCCGACTTCGGGTTGATGCTCGCGGCGCGCTGAAACGCCTCCTCGGCTGCCTGCTGCTTGCCCCGGGTCAGTTCCACCGCGCCGATTCCGATATACCCCGTTTCGCTTCCGGGGGCGCTCTTGGCGGCCTGCTCGTATCTGGTGAGCGCGGCATCGAAGTCGTTGAGCCCGGCAAGTGCGTTGCCCTTCAGGATCAGGGCCTCGGTGTTTGCCGGATCCTTCGCGAGGACGCGGTCGGCCCGCCCGCCGGCGTCCTGGAACGACTGAGCCAGCAACAGCTGGTTGCCTGCCAACAACTGAGCCGGGACGTTATCCGGCAGCAGGTCTGCCGCCCGGACCGACTCGCGCAAGGCGCCGGGTAAATCTCCGACCGACTGAAACGCCTCGGCGAGCATCAGACGGGCCTCCCCGTAGTTCGGGTTAAGTTGGACAGCCGTCCTGAGCTCAACGATCGCTTCCTGGTACTTCTTCTGCCCCATGTAGTCCGACCCGCGCCGGAAGTGCTCCGCCGGGTCTTTCGAAGCACATCCCGCAAGGAGGGATGCGAAGAGGACAGAGGCCAGGATCCGTTTCATTCTGAAGACTCCTCGGAAGGCATCAGCGTGAGCAAAGAGGCTGCCCGCTCCTGGCGGTGGCAGAAACGTGGCAGGTCCTTATTCTTCAAACAATTACCGGGCACGTCAAAGCGGTCGGAACATCCATTTCGCCGCGAATACCAAGCCGTCAAAGAATATAGTCTGGCTGGTCGGGTCAGGCCGCTGGTACAAAAAAAGAGGGCTGACCCTTGCGGGTCAGCCCTCTTGAGTGTTCCGCTGGCCTGGATTTCAGGCGTTCTGGCGTGCCTTGCGACGGCGCCGGACAGCAGCGCCAATCCCGGTCAGCCCCAGCCCGAGGAGACTCAGGGTCGCCGGCTCTGGAATCGGCGTTCCGGAGACACCGAAGTTGCCCGTCGTGCTCCCGGCACCAGTCCTGATGATGTGGAGGCCGAGCGTGTAGGAGTAAGGGCTCACGAGCGGGAAGCCGGCCGCGAACGTTGTGCCAACGGTCGAACCGTTGCTACCGCTCAAAACACCTGACGTGCCCAAGAGCGGACTGGTCTGTCCGGGGTTGTTGTTAACTCCTCCGTACACGAAGGCTTCGACCGTCCCGGATCCGCCCTGAAGGAAAGTTGCCGAAATGCTGGCAATCAGAGGCGCGATCACCGAGAAATTATTATCCGTCGCGTAGAACCAAACATCGCCGTTAGGCGAGCCGGTGTTGGTGGAGGCGGTAAAGGTCAGATCCATACCGGGCTGCACCAGCGCGGGATGGCTCTGCGACGTGTTCACAGTGACGTTCATCCCGCCAACCGAGCCGCCAACCAGCGTTATTGCGCCGGGGGTTGGATCGGCGTCGGCCGCTGAGTTGTCGTCTGCAAACTTGACCGTGCCACCGCTGCAATTCTGGACCGAGCAGATGTAGGCGGTAAACGCCGCCTCCGCCTTGGCACTCGGGAGCAATACCAGCCCGGCGACCAGCGCCGTCAACGTAAATGCCTTAGTGAGAATGCTTCGAATCATTGTGAGCGAACTCCCTTTACTCCTCGGTCAGTGTCTGCCGGTTAATTTCCCCGCGGTGCTTATGGTGCCGCTGGGCTGATAGCAATACTTTGTCCAGATCAGTTGGTTGCCTTCACACCTAGTAGTTCTTGTTTTTCAATCACTTACCGTTCCGTAACGCCTCGAGCCCATGGATAAGTCGGCGCGATCACCGAACTTTGTCAGCGATGAACTCGCAGACTCGGATAATTTCTTCTGTCAATCAGGCCTTCTTCGCTGTCTGTGCGCGTGCACGACGGCGATGGGCCGCAAGTCCGGCGCTCAATCCGCTTCCGAGCAGCAGCAGGCTTGCCGGCTCCGGGACGGTGGGTTGCGAGCCGCCCCTCGTCTGCCATTCCTGGAAGCCGTCGTTGTCGGCAGCAATCCCCGCCAGCGCCGGATCGTTGCAGTTGTACGGCGGCTGAATCGAAGCTGCTGTCGCGCAGCCCCAGCCATCGAGAAGAGCGACATACGGACCCGCGAACCCGGTCTGCTCGATGAAGACATCGACGTCGCCGCTGCCGCTTCCCTCGTGCAGCCGGTAGTCGAAGTTGACGAAGTCGCTGTTGTTCCCGAACAGGTCGAAGAAGCTCGTGCAGTTCGGGGCGCTCAGGTCCGTGTAGTTGGCGGTGCCGCAGTTATAGAGAATCAGCTGGTTCAGCGACAGCAGGCTGCCCGAACCGCTGGACACCTGGTTGATGTCCACCGTGAACAACGCGTAATTGCTGCCGGCGCCAGCGTCGGGCGGCGTGTTGTTGAACGAGATGTTGCTCAAAGGCAGCGAGGAGCTCCACGACGCGTCGAAGTCGTTGTAGCCGTCCACGCCCATCTGATGCGTCGCGTCGGTGTTCCAGCCCGAGCTATACGTGCTCTTCGTGTCGTCGTCGATGGCTCCACCCGTTCCGTCCCTATTGACCCTCAGGAACGGTTGAAAGACGCCGGTGCCCGTCGGGCGGATGTCAGCGTCGCAGAAGTACACCCACTGGCCCGTGCTCGCCTGCAATCGGATACACGAGTCGTCACCGACGCTGTCAATCAACCCGGCCTGGGCGGTTCCTGCTGGAACGATCGTCGCCAGAAGCCATACAAACAGGAACCGTGCTACGCGTGTCGTCACTCTGCCCCCTGCGCCACTTTTCGAATTCCGATCTCTCGTGAGCAAGTTGATCGCCAACTACGCCCACCTCGGATCTTCAAAACGTCGAGAGATTTGGCGAACTAGGCGCGCGAATCCGGATCTTTTTTCTGAACCATCACCAGACGCCGCGACTTTGGTCAACAGAGACGACGTCGCGATGCACGCGCGGAACGAGGCCTGAGAAATTCCGTGAACGCGTAGTGGTTTTCCAGAGGTTCTCTGGTTTGCTTCGGACATCTACGCCGGCGACGTGCTTCGAATCACCTGAAGCCTGAAGCAATCACAACTCGCGGTTGGCATTCGTGTTGCCTCGTAAGCGCGTGAGATCTCTTTTGTGCATGGTCTTTCACTGATGCGTGATTCCTATCGTTTCGCTTCGGCGCTTGTCTGCGTTCTCGCGTGCATGTCGTATGGATGCTCGACCGCGAATCAGAAACAGCAGGCCCTTCTGAACGCAGACTCGTACGCGGCGAGTGGCAAGTACAACGAAGCCATCATCGAGTACCGCCGCGCCATTCAGATCGACGAGAAGGACGGTCAGGCGCGGCTGCGACTGGCCAGGACCTACATCAAGAACCAGGACACCGCTGAGGGGCTCAGGGAAATGTTCCGGGCGGCGGATCTGTTGCCAGCCGACTCCACGACCCAGATTACGCTCGGCAATCTGCTGCTCGTCACCAATCGATTTGAAGAGGCGCGCGCGCGGGCCGATCGTGTGTTGGCGCGCGAGCCGGGAAACGCGCTGGCTCACGTTCTGCGCGGCAATGCACTGGCTCGGCTGAAAGATCTCGACGGTGCGCTGAAGGACATGGAGCAGGCCGTCACGGCGGAGCCGGAAGAGGGCACTGCCTACGCGGGCCTCGGCGCCATTCAGCAGGTCCGCGGCGATTTTCCAGGCGCCGAAGCGGCTTTCAAGAAGGCTATAGAGGTGGAGCCGGGATCGGCAGATCTCCGGTTGTCATACGGTGCGTTCCTGCTGGCGAGCGGCCGAGCCTCCGAAGCCGAACGCGAACTCACGCAGTCATACACGATGGCTCCGGACAGCGTGTCCGTGAATCGCGCCCTCGCCGGTTTCTATGTGACGACCAGGCGCCCGGCGAACGTCGAAGTGCACCTCAAGAAGCTTGCGGAAAATCCGGAGAGCGCGTCCTGGGCGGGATTCGCGCTCGCCAGGTTCTACCTCGCCGCGAAACGCCAGGACGATGCGGTCCGCTTGCTGCAGGAACTGGAGAAGAAGGAAAGCACGTCGTTCGAAGCGAAGCTGCAGCTGGCTGCGATTGTCTACAACCTTGGCCAGCGCGAAGAGGCGCATCGGCTGGTGGAGAGCGTGCTCGCCGGCAGTCCAAATGAACCGCGCGCGCTGGTGCTGAAGGCGGGGTTCCTGCTCGAGGAGAACAAGACGTCGGACGCCATCGCCGCGGCCAAAACCGCCAGGCAACATGGACGCGCGGCTCAGGCCGCGGTGGTGCTCGGCCTCGGCTACAGCAAGATCGGGAATCTCGAGGAAGCAAAGAAGGCGTTTGCCGACGCGTTGAAGATCGATCCGTATTCAACGGCCGCGCAGATCGAGCTGTCACGGATCTCGCTGGCAACGGGCGACGCTCACTGGGCGCAGCGATATGGCGAGCAGGCGCTTCGTGCCGCGCCACGGTCGCCGGAAGCTCGCGAAGCGGTCATTCGGGCTGCGTTGGCGAGAGGCGACGTCGAGGCGGCACGTCCGCCACTGGTCGCCATGCGCCGCGACCGTCCGAACGACCCGGAGTTCCTCTATCTCCAGGGCGAGCTGCACATTCAGGAGGGACGTCGAAGCGAAGCCAGGCAGGTCCTCTCGAAGGCGTTGCAGCTTGAGCCGAAGTCGCTCGTGACCGCCACGGCGCTCATCAGGCTCGACCTCGCGGACAAGAACGTCGCCGGCGCGCGAACGCGGGCCGACCAGGTGGTCGCACAGTTTCCGAAGAGCACGCCGGCGCTGCTCCTGGCCGCGCGGACGTATGCCACGTCTGGCGATTTCTCGCGGGCCGAGTCGCTGGTGCGGCAGGCAATCGACGTGGACCCGGCGAAGCCGGACGCATACGGCATGCTGGCGAACCTGTACGTCGCCCAGGGCCGCATGTCGGACGCCCTGAAGCAATTCCAGGATGCGGCGGCCCGTGAGCCGGAGTCGGTTGGTGTGCAGACGATGATTGCCACCTTGTTGACCAGGATGGGGCGTCGCGATGAGGCCAAGGCCGCGTACCGGCAGGCCCTCACGATCGACCGGGACAACGCCGTCGCTGCCAACAACCTCGCCTTCCTCTACGCGGAGGACAGCGAGAACCTCGAGGTTGCCCTTCAGCTTGCCGAAACGGCGAAACGGCTGCTGCCCGGCGATGCCGACGCGATCGACACGGTCGGCTGGGTCTACTACAAGAAGCGCATGCCGACCTACGCGGTTTCCGAGCTGCTCGTGTCGGCCCGGAAGGAACCTCAGAATGCCGCGTATCAGTACCACCTGGGTCTCGCGTACGCGCAGGGCGGAGACACGAAAGAGGCGCGCAGCACCCTCGAACGTGCACTGAGCATGGATCCGAAGTCGTCCCTGGCCGGGGAGGCGCAGCGCGCGCTGGCCACCGCGAAGAAATAGCCGCCAGTCGCGAACAGCGGAGAGATCGAGGGCTTATAATCGCGCTACCGAATGTCACAGGATTCATCGGGGAAGCGCGTCGCCGGCAAGATTGTGGTCGCCGACGATAACGCGCCGCTGCTCGAGACGCTCTGCGCAACGCTGAAGGCCGATGGATACGACGTCCATCCGGCGCCCGACGGCGATGCGGCCATGTCGCTGGTTCTCAGCCAGTCGCCCGATCTCGTGCTCACCGACATCAATATGCCGTCGCTGAACGGCATCGAGCTGTGCCGCCGCCTGAAGGAAGACGCGGCCACGCGCCTCATTCCGGTCATGCTCCTCACGGGCCTGGATGGCCGCAATGAGCGCCTGGCCGGCATCGACGCCGGCGCCGACGACTTCCTGACAAAACCGGTCAACAACTCCGAGCTCCGCGCGAGGGTCCGCTCACTGATGCGGCTGAAGCGGTTCACTGACGAACTGGACTCGGCCGAATCCATCATCATGAGCCTCGCGCTCACGGTCGAGGCCAGGGACCGTTACACGGGCGGGCACTGCGAGCGCATGGCTGCGTACGCCGCGACGCTGGGGATGCACCTCGGGCTGACGACCGACGAAGTGGGAGCGCTGCGGCGGGGTGGATACCTCCACGACATCGGCAAAGTGGCGATTCCCGATTCGGTCCTGCAGAAGGCGGGTCCGCTGACCGCCGACGAATTCGAGATCGTCAAGCAGCACACGACGATTGGAGATCGCCTGTGCGGCAACCTGCGGCTGCTGCGCATGGTTCGTCCGATCGTGCGCTGCCATCACGAGCGCGCCGACGGCAGCGGCTATCCCGACGGCCTGGGCGGAGAGGACATCCCGCTGCTCGCGCAGATCATGGGTGTCGTCGACGTCTACGACGCGCTCACGACCGACCGGCCGTATCGTCCGGCTTTGAGCGCCGCGGAAGCGTGCGCCACGCTCGAGCAGGAGGCCGACCGCGGCTGGCGCCGCGCGGATCTCGTGCGCGAGTTCACGACGCTCTGCCGGACTGGCGTCCTGCATCGCCTGGAAACGCTCGACGTGGCCACGGGCCGTCACGTCGGCCACTTCGAGTAGGCGTTCGCGTTTTCCCGATAAGTTCAGATTTCGCGGAGCGCTCTCCTGGCGCGCCTGCGTCTCATCGCAATCCTCGTGATTGTGATCCCGGTTTCCAACGTGTAAGCCCCGATCACATTTGCATATGAAGCGCCGCGCGTCCGCAGGCACTCTGTGCCGCGCGCTTCCTTGCACTCGCGCGCGGCGTGGACACGCGTCAAACGATCGGGATTCAGGCGCCGGGAACCAGGGGCGAGCGCAAGTGGGCTCAGAGAATCTGGGCGATCGTGGCGCTTGCGTATCTGCTGCTCACACTCGGGCCGCCGAACGTCTTCGCCGCCGCGCGGTGCGTGACGCCGGCGATCGAGGCGTCCGAGCAGCAGGCACTGCGGACCGATCGTATTGCCCTGACCGGTGACGCCGGCCGCGCCGTTGACGAGATGCTGCTCGGCGCCCACTCGAAGGCGCTGCGCTGGGATCGTGTTCCCGAACTCGTCGTGCTGATGCCGGTCATGCAGTACGAGAAGGGCCGCGGTACGCAGTACCGCGCCACAGCAGGGCTGCTCACCGGGGAAGAAGCGGATGCGCTTGTCGCCGATCTGACCGAAGCGCTGTTGGTGCTCAGCGATGGTGTGTTCAAGGGATTCGCAGCCATCCGCCGTGAAACGCCCGCGGCCGGTGAGACGGTGAACGTGATGCGGCCGGGCCAGATCGTCGTGGCGCGATACCAGGGCGTACGCGATCAGCTCGCGACGATTGGATTCGGCGGCCGCTCGACGCGCAACGACGTGATCCGCGCCGGTTCGATCATCCTGGACAACGACTTCGATCGCACGAGCGCCACGCGCCGGCTGCTGAGGACGCACGAGCTCGGGCATGCGCTCGGCTACAACCACGTGCAATCGCGCACCTCGATCATGAACTCGCAGATCGGGCCGGAGCTGACCGATTTCGATCGCGCGGTGGCGCGCGTGGCCTTTCAGGGATTCAAGCCGGGCGTTTCATCCTGCGCCTGATCGAAACGCACGCCCCCGGCCGGCGCTGAATCTCAGGGCTTGTGCTCGGCGGATGCGACCATGCGCCGGCGACGCGTCGCGAACTCAGGCGCTTCTTTCAGGCACTGCCACAGAATCCGGAGAGATTCGACGAAGGCCCGCACGCCGGTTCGCTTGAGCGTGGGAGCGTCGCCACCGACTTCCGGGAAACCGGCTGCATCCGCTTTCACCTGTCCCCAGTTCTGGAACAGACGCCCCCACGGGCTCGCCAGCGCCTGGTGCATGGCGCGTTTCCCCTTCACGGGGTACCAAAAGCTGTCGTGGTACAGCACGCTTGCCATGTACGACCATGGCGCCAGGAACGTCTTCAGCGACCATTCAAGCGGCTTCTTCAAGGGTCCCCAGTAGATCTTGTGCTGCATCCGTGAGGCGAACGTCATCTCGCGGAATGGCCCGACGAACTTCCAGTTCTCGGCGCCCGCCGCCGTGTCGCCGACGATCTCGATCTCGCGCGGATCGCCGCATCCGAGTCCGAGCTCGTGCGCGAGCCGGATGAATCGGATCGACATCGGATCCATGCCCATCAGCTTGGCGGCGACGGCGTCAATGGCCACCTGGTCCGAGCTCGCGAGGATCACGTTCTTGACGTACGGAATCATGCAGCGCGGCCCTGGCCCATCCCCCGCAAAGGTGCCGTCCATAACGGCAAAGACTCCGCGGTGGATCCGCTTTTGAATCATGAGCAGATCGACGAGCGTCTCGTGGATGACCGGGTGCGTCCAGTGCCGGCGTTCGTTGAGCAGGCCGCCGAACGCGTTCTTCATGGCTCCCGTCGTCGTGGTGAAGATGTGTGTCTTGACGGTGGGGAGGTGGATGATGTTTTCTCCGATGAACCGTCGCGGGATCGCGAAGCCCCCGGGGTAGACGTCGTTGAGGCACAGGAACTGTTTCGTCAGATCCCCGACCGCGTCACGAATCGGAATCCACTCCTCACCCTCATAGAGGTGAATGTTGCGGAGTCCATGAGCCTCGACGACGTCGATCTGCTTGTTCTCCCGTTCGCCGAGTTTCGAATCGATGACGACGGTGCGATTGTGGCAGGCGTGAATCAGGTCCGGGCGATAGCCGTCCTGCGTCATCGCGCGAATCACGCCGTCCAGCTGCCACGGCGTCGTGGAGCTGCCGGGAAAGAAAAAATGCCACGAGATATTGACCTTGAGCGCCGTGTCCGCGTCCTTCGAGACGACGTCCTGGTACCCGGCGAGATTCATCAGATCGTGGTAGTCGCGCAGCACTGTCGCGGGCGATGTACGGAGGACTGCAACCGTGGATTTGGGCATTTGAAATGTCGGCTATTCGGGCGCTTTGCGGCGTTCGCTGAGTTGGTGACTCAGCGCGTCACCGCGCGGCTGAGCGCTGCTGCGCTGACGATGCGCACATCGTACAGCTGCCAGGATCCGTTTTTCTGCGTCCACATGTGCGAGACGAACGAGACCGCCTCTGCCATCTGACCGGCCGCTTCCATGCGCTCGGTCATCCGCGCTGTGAACATCGCTTCCGTTCCGATCATCTGCAGCTTCACGTCGTCCAGCGATCGCCGAACACCGGCGAGACCGCGGGGCAGCCGTTCCTTGTCTGCGCGATCGTCCGTGACGTTCGCCTGCGGCGCGATGGCCGCCATCGTCGCGCGATCCTGACGATAGTAGGCATCGAGCCATCGCGATGCGGCATTCGTCAGCGAATCCTGGACTGATGTCGCCGTTGGAGCCGGCACCGTGACGGGCGGAGCCGTACGCTCGACCACAGGCGACCGGAGCGCCGCGGCTGGCGGCGGCTGGGTTGGCGCCGGCACGGAGGCCGCTGCCGGCGCGGAGGTCAGCGCCGGGGGAGGCGTCGCCGGTTTCGTGTCGGCAACGCGCGTCGCCGGATTCGGGGTAAGACTGGCCGTCGACTGCTGAACGCTCGTGTTCGCCGCGGGTGCCTGGGGCTTTGTTGAAGCTACAGGTACCGCCGGATTCGGGGCAGACGTGGGCGCTGATGGCGGCTTCGGCTGCACGCGAGGAGATTCCGCGGCGAACCTGCGGGTCACAACTTCGCCTTCGCGTCCCAACGCAGCGGCCGGCCGGCCGTCAACGGACACCATGATTGCACCGGCATCGCCGGCACGGATGCTGACTTCACGCGCGGAGTTGATCTGCTGTGTCTCGCCTGGCTTGAAGATCCGTTCCGCAGCAACCCGCCCGTCAACGGTCACACGAACCCACGAACTTCTTGACGCGGCGACGGTGAGCGCTACAAATCCCGGCCTCGGCGTGATCGCGCTCGCCGTTCGAGTCGCTGCTGCCGTCTTGACTGCGGACTTCGATGACGGTGTTGCGCGTGCCGCGCCCTGATCGACTGCCTGCGTGGCGTCCACTGCTGTCGACGGTTTGCTCTTCAGAGGACCGTAGAGCCACCAGGCTGTTCCCATCACCGCGATTGTGCCGAGCGTCGCCGCGGTGGCAATGAATGCCCGCACCGGGCGCCGCGTGCGAAGCATCACGTCGGGATCGCTGTCGCCCCCGATGGTCGTGAATTCGAAGGGGACTGGTGTCTCCGATAGCGTCTGAACTGGCGCTTCGTCAATCACCGCAGGAAGTTGGCGGCGCACCTGAGCGGGCGCCGGCATACCCGGACGCTGACGAAGGGCGGAGCGCAGCGCTTCACCCTCCGATGCGAGCCCCTCCAGTTCGGGCCGGGACTCGTCCAGCACGCGGCGAACGTCGTGACGGGCCGAGGTCAGGACGTCGCGAGCCTGGCTGAGGTCGTCGGCCGGCAGGAACGTGATGGTATCCGCCGAGTCTTCCGCCTCGCCCAGACGGCCGGCAGCGCGAACCTGGGCGGCGAGCACCAGGAGGTCGCGCCTGGCTTTCAGCAGGATCCGCCGGACGTCGCCGCGCGCCGTCGAGACGATGTCCTTGGCTTCCCGGTCGGCGGCGGTGAGGACTTCCTCGCGCATCCGCGCCAGGTTGCGCGCCTGCTCACGCCACGCGTCGCGCTGGGCGCGGTAGTCGTGAATCAGCGATGGAACGTTGTTTGCCGTTCCGGGCCGCTCGTCTTGCGGGTAATCTGGGCCATCCATATGGAACCGAGGCGCTCCGATTGTCGCATCCGTTCCCTCGGAAGTCGAGGGTTTACACGGAGATATCGGTAAAAGCAGACGTGGCCGACAGTCTGACTTTCGTGGCCCTCGGGGCCGTCCTGATCCTCGCCATTGCCTGCGTTTTTACATGGCGCGGGGCCGTCCGCGCGCGGCGCCAGGTCCGTCGCCTCCAGGACCAGATCGAACGCTTCGAGCGGGAGCGGGCGCGACGGCCATCGCTTCGCGTGGCCTTCGAATTCAATGCCACTACCCGTGAGGCGCTGGTGCACGTCACCAACGATGGAGCCGAGGCGAGGGCCTGGGCGAGGATGTCAGTCGAGGGCCCGCTGGCCCAGCGTGTTGGCGCAGACCTGCGCGCGGCCTGGCTGGACCAGACGGCGGATGCCGTGACGATTCCTCGCGGGCAGCTACGGACGCTGCGGCTGGCAGAGCTCGATCTGAGTGTGTTTCCGTACGCGCAGTGGCAGATCTATGGGGTCGGGGATCGCGGCGCGTTCTCAGTGCGCGCATTGAACACAAGCATGATTGGCGGCGATCCGGAAACGCATGCGCCGACGCTCTTCCTGCAGGTTGCGGTCACCAGTTCGCCGGAGTCGATCGCCCCGACTCCGGAATGTACGATCGCCCTGCAGCCTTTTGAAGCCGTTCGGCTGCGCCCGGTATGAAGAACTAGAGGCCCTCGAACCTGGAATACACGCCGAACCCGAGGAGCATGACGCCGATGCCGACGAGCGCTGCCGCCAGCATGGGCCATAGCTGTACCTGTCCCGAGTTGTCAGCCGCGCCCGGGCCGGTCGTCACATCGGAGACGGGCCCGACCGGCTCCAAGTGGATCTCGCGCGGGTCGACGTGGTTGTTCTGCACATTGGGCTGGAGGTCCAGTTCAGGAAGGAACTCTTCCAGCGCACTCCTGCCAGGCCGTTGCGCGGCCGCCATTGAGATGACCTTGTTGGACACTGAAAACCGCCGCACTCCGTCCGAGCAAACATCAGGCCCGCGTTCCAGCCGCCAAAACGCGGCAAAACCACGGCAGAGGCGTGCAGGACGCGCCGACACGCAGGACTGTTTTCTGAGAAAACGAAGAACGAAGGGCAGGATGCGGTGACTCAGGCTCGCTGGCCCTTCTGGCTCTGGACGGGTCTCATTCTGCTCGTCGTGCTCCCGTGGGCGAATTTTCAAAACCACACGCATTGGCAGCGCGTCGCGTGGATGCCATTTGTCTCTCCGCCGGTCAAGGTGCGCGACGTTGTGGTGAACGTGCTGCTGTATCTGCCGTGGGGGTTCTTCTGCATGCGGCAAATGCCCAACCGCTTACAACGGATCTGGATCGTCGTCGCGCTTGCTGCGGTGCTCTCGATCGGTACGGAGGCGGCGCAGCTCTACAGTCATGGGCGCTTTCCATCTGCGACGGATGCGTTTAACAACGTGCTCGGTGCGTTTGCAGGAGCCAGCTACGCGCGACGAAAAAAAAGATGATCGATCCGTGTTTGAATTGATCCGAAGATCATTCATCATTGAAGCGATCAACTCATCATTCTCAAATCATCATTCCTCTAATAGGTAGCCCCCGTGCCTGACGTGCAGTACCCGGACGATCCTGCGGCCAATCCATCGACCATCCGTATCGAAGATCTCCTGGCGGGGGATGAAGGCTCTCCGCCTCCAGTAGTGGAGGCGCCGCTCAGAGAGGGTCTGCCAAGGTCGTTTCGAATGCGCGCCGATAAGCACTACGTCGAGATGCTTGACGCACCGCAGGGCCGGCCGGAAGTACGGCGTGGAGCAGACTCCGCGAAGGGCACGACGCCGGAGCCCGCTGCCGAACGGACGAATCCAGCTGACGCCGCGGCTGCGCGAGCCGGTCAGGATCTCGCGCAATCACTCGCCGCGCTTCGCACCTGTACCAGCCTGCTGTCGGATCGTGGTCCAGCGCTCGCGTCTGCCGTCGCCGCGAACCTGATTCGCGCGGAAGTGTGGCGCGCGACCTGCCTGAATCAGTCCTCGCGGTTTCTTCGCGGCGAGATCACGCTCACGCCGAAGCCAGTCGCAGTACAGGCGATCGTCGATCAGGTGATCGCGGCGGTAGAACCCGAGCGACGCCTTCGATGCATCAGCCTCGAGCCGCGCGTCGCACTCGGAGAGAGCAACGTCGTCGTCGATGAAGAATTGATGGTGACCGCGTTGTCGAGCATCGTGCTGGCGACGGCCGCACTGCAGGAGGAGCAGTCGCCGCTGACCGTCACGCTGGCTGCGGTGACGCAGGGCAGCGACGTGGTGTTGAGTGTCTCGCAGACTCAGGTGCGCGCGTCCGCACATTGGGCGGCCGACGCACTCCCCGTGACATCCGCAGCGCGGATCGTGGCGGCGAGCGAGGGGCGTCTGGCCGTCAGCATGGCGTCCGGAACCGACGTCCGCGTGACGTTGCCGCGCGCTCGTTGAGGGGCCGCGCTGGCTCCAAGGTGCCTGGTTTCGGGCCCGATTATCCCGACATTTGTCCGTCAAAAAAGCCTACGGCTAGTCAACCTGAACCGGAGCGTTCGTCAGCCTGTGTACGGACACTCCGCGGAATTGGCCCGAACTTTCACGATCGAGGCTCTGGCCGGCTGGCGAGCTCGACGGCACGCCTTCCGCATAGCGGAGGTGTGGCGTGCCAAAAGTTCTGATCGTCGATGACGACGAGCCGACCCGTACGGGGCTGGCAATGCTCCTCCGGGAGTCCGGGTACGAGACCATCACGGCCAGCACCGTGCCGACGGCAGTCAAGCTGCTCTCGGATGAGCGTCCCGACCTGCTCCTGGTGGACGTCCGGCTCGACGAATACAACGGACTTCATCTGGTGGCGATGCGCCAGGAGCCGATCCCCGCGATCGTTCTGACCGGCTTTGCGGATCGGGCAATCGAGGCTGACGCGCGTCATCTCGGCGCCGAGTTCCTCTTGAAGCCTGTTGCGCCCGCTGTGTTGACGACACTCGTCAATCGGCTCCTCACCGATGGCCGCCTTGGACCACCCGTGCCACGACGATGGCCGCGGCGCCTGATCTCGAGAGACGTACGCGTAGACATTGATGATGCCGCGGCGCGAGTGCTCGACGTGAGCTACGGTGGCGTGTGTGTGGAAATGCGCCGCAGCGCTGGCGCGGCGCCGCCAGGCGCATTTCAACTCCTCATGCCTCCGGCCGAGGTGCAGGTTCCGGTTGAGGTCGTCTGGAGCCGCCGCCGTGATGCGACGACGTGGCTCTGCGGTGGAATGATCGGTGGCGACGCGTCAGCGAGCTGGCGGACCGTTGTCGACTCACTGCCCTAGTGAGCGCACTTGCGCGATACCCTCGACGGGCGTATTTTAAATCACCGTGATTGGACCCCTCGCCATCACACTCGCCGCGGCGCTTCTGTTGGTTGGTGCGATCATCGCGCTGACGATGCGACGCGTGCGCGCGGACGATCGATACGAGCTCGGCTCCGTCAGTCAGCAGTGGCTGCTGGGACACAAGGACGAGCACTGAAGCGTCGCGGACGCGCGGTCCGCTGTACGGGCGCCTTCTGATCTAGCAGGCCCGCATGACGTCGATGACCGGTGCGCACGATTCCGTGCGCGGCCGGTGTCGACGCAGCGCCGCAACGGCACTGAACACCGTCGCTTGGCGCGACAGACGAAGAACGACGTTCGCCGATGGATGTCCAGCGCGCGCAACGTCAATCCACCACTCGCGATCGTCGCCGTGCACGCGCAGCACCGACGCCACCCAACGCGCGGAACCGCGCCCGATCACGCGTTGATCCAGCGCCTCGAACCATTCGTGCGCACCGCTGATCGAGGCGTCCTGCTCGTGTGTCGGGATGGCGTCAGCGACCATGACCTGTGCGAATCACAGATTTGTGCCAGCGCGGTACCGGCCTGGTTGAAAGGAGGGAAGTGGTTGACGGAAAGCGATTTGTGAGGAAACCGCCGCCTGCCCTGATGACGGCGCGACTTTCAGATTCGTGCAGCCAATCACGAAACGGGAAGGGCACCCACGCTGGCCCTTCCTCGCTATTCCGTGCGATCGGTTGATCGCAGTCAATCGCCGCGGTCGTCTTCGTCAGCGATTCTGATCGCGATCGCGATTGCCCGACTGGGTCTGGTCGTTGCGGTTGCCCTGCTGGCCGCCCTGCTGCTGGCGGTCGCCGCCCATCGTGCGCTCGCGATCACTCTGGTTTCCTTGCTTACCCTGCTGACCCTGATTGCCGTGCTGTCCACCCTGGCCCTGTTGACCCTGATTACTCTGATTCGGATTTCTCTGCTGCTCGGCCATGGAGTCTCCTTTACGGGCGTCGAGGCCCACACGAGACTACTCATTTGCTTTTGCGCGAACTAATGAGCTACACGAATGTGATCTTGTGTTGTTGAGTCGCGAATGGCCGTTCGCTTGCACCGTCATGTGGGCAGGGAGGGTCAAGATGCTTTACGTTCTCGCGGTCATTCTGCTCATCGCGTGGCTGTTGGGCGTCGTAGGCACGTATACGATCGGCGCGTTCGTGCATGTGCTGCTCGTGATCGCCGTCGTGCTCTTTATCGTCGGGTTGCTCTCGGGCCGCCGCACGATTGTCTGACGGCACAGTTCGCGTGATGCCTGGCCGCCGCATCGGCCACGTCACCCGTGCGCGGGCCACCGCATGTGTGGCCGCGCACGTCGAGTTCCTCCGAGGCGCGAATGCGCCCGGAGGACCGTAAATTTTTTGCGCTGCTCGTGTAGCCGAGCTGGGCATCTGTATCCGGTCAAATCCCAGAAGGTCCAGTAATCCCCCGGAAAATAAAGCGCGACCGTTCGGCAGGGTCCTTGCCTGATGGCGGGCGCTCATGTGATGACATTCCCCGTAAACCGGAATTTACGGTGGCCCTTTATTTACACAGGGGCTTGCGCCTTCGTTGGTCTCGTCGTGCTGGCGTTCCAGCGATGGCCTCCGACTGGACCGCTGGCGTGGCCGCTGCTCGTGCTGCTGCTGCCGGTCGTCGGCGCCGCAATGATCGGCGGACCGAAGGTGGCGCTCTTCGCCGCGGCAGTGTCGGCCCTGGTCTCTGACTGGCTCCTGCTGCCACCCGCATTCAGCTTCAAGGTGCCGGGTTCGCTCGATCTGGCCGCGCTTCTTGTCTTTGCTGTCGCGTCATGTCTTATCGCGCTGACGTCGCAGGCGCGCTATCACGCCGCCGTCGCACGTGGGCACGCGTCGGAGTGGAGCCGCGCCGCCGCGGCAGAAGCGCGGCGCCGTCGCGCGCTGGGCGAGGTCATCTCCCGCACTCTGGCTGCCGGCAGCGTTGAATCGGTGTGCCGCGACGCTGCGAGCCTCGCTGCGTCGTCGATCGATTGCGATCATGCGCTCGTCCTCGAACTGGGTGCCGAGGGTGCGCCGTTCAGCGTTGTGGCCGCAGCTGGATGGACGGCTGACGCGACCGAGGCGCTCACGATCTATGCCGGCATCGACACGCAGGCAGGCTATGCGGTGTACGCCCGTGAGCCGGTCGCCGTAGGCGACGGCGAGTCCGAAGCGCGATTTGCGATCCCGGCGGTGCTGCGTGGGCACGGGATCAGGAGCGGTCTTGCCGCGCGCATCGGAACAGCCATGCGTCCATTTGGCGTCGTCGCGGTCTACTCGACGAAAGCGCGCCGATTCTCTGACGAAGATGGCCAGCTCCTCGCGTCCATTGCCACAGCACTGGCGGGCCTGTACGAGCGCAAGCGTCTCGAAGTCGAACGTTCCGAGCTCGCGGCGAGGGACGTCGCGCAGCGGCAGTCCGCCGATCTCGCCACGCGGCGCGCGGCATTTCTGGCGCAGACCGTCACGGTGCTCGACTCCGCGCTCGAGCCCGAAGCTACGCTCCTGAGCCTCGCCCGCCTGGCCATCCCTGCGCTGGCTGACTGCGCGGTCGTCGATCTGGTCACCGATGAAGGCCACCTGCAGCGCGTGGACGTGGTCGATATCGATCCGACACGCCGCGAGGCGATGCAGACGATCCGGCGTATTCCCCCTGACCTCCGCGGCGACGGTCCCTTCGCGCGTGCGATCCGTACCGGCCAGCCGGCCTTGCTATCGAACGTCGCCGATCACACGCGCTCCACAACCGGTCGTCCTGACTCCGAATATCAACGGCTGCTCAACGCCGTGTCGTGCGAAGCACTGCTGCTCATTCCTCTGGTGGCGCGCGGCCAGACGCTTGGTCTACTGACGCTGGGCTCGCGTACCGCGGATCGCTACGGAGCGTCTGATCTGTCACTCGCGCAGGAGCTCGCGGCGCGTGCAGCCGTCGCGCTGGACAATGGCCGGCTGTATCGGGAAGCGCAGGCGGCGAGCAGAGCCAAGGACGAGTTCCTGGCCACGGTCTCACATGAGCTGCGAACGCCGATCAACGCCGTGCTCGGATGGGCCGCCATGCTCCGCAGCGAGCAGTTCGACCAGTCGCGTGCCCACTATGCATGCGAAGCGATCGAGCGCAGCGCACGAGCCCAGGCCCAGCTGCTGGAGCAGCTGCTGGATGTGTCCCGCATCGTTTCCGGAAAGCTGGAGCTTCGCCTCGCGCCCATCCACATCGAGACGGTCGTCGACGCCGCGCTCGACGCGGTGCGCCCCGTGGCAGAGGACAAGGGCGTGAGGCTCGTGACGCGGCTCGATCGCGATTTCCCTCTGTTCCTGGCTGATCCGGAGCGGCTGCAGCAGGCGGTGAACAACGTGCTGTCGAACGCCGTGAAGTTCTCTCCGGGCGACAGTACCGTTGAGGTCGAACTGCGCCGCGAAGAGGAAGTCGCTCATATCGCCGTATGCGATCATGGGATTGGGATTCGGAGCGAGTTCCTCCCGTACGTCTTCGATCGGCTCCGCCAGGGGACGAGCGCCGGGAATCATGGGCTCGGCCTCGGGCTGTGGATCGTGCGCGACATCGTGGAGCGGCACGGAGGATCGGTCGCGGCGACGAGCGATGGCGAGGGCAAGGGCGCGACGTTTACGATGACGTTGCCGCTGCGTGCCCAGGCCGAGTCCCTGAACGGCGGTCTGCGTATGGCTGTTTCGAGATCCGCGTAACGTTCACTTCCGCGAGGGCACGCTGCCGGGTGCCAGACAGGAGTACGAGATGCGATTCCTCCTCGACAACGTCGACCACGACGACATGGAACGCACGTGCCCGCAGACCGAACGCACGCATGAGCGTCCGCTCCATCACCCGGTCCCTATTGCGAACCTGGGCCGCTCGGAGGAGCTGCACAACGAGGACGCCGGCGACATCGCCGACGAGGGAACCGGGCGCCGCGGATAACTACCAGCCGTTGCAGTCGAACTTGTACCCGCACTTCAGGCACTTGATGCAGCCCTTCACCTTGGCCAGGTCCTTCGACTCGTTGCAACGCGGGCAGGTGGTGGCTTCGCTGTCTATGTCTGACTGGTGATTGGCGATTTGTGAATCGTTGGTGATCGTTGAATCCGGATTCTGCGATTTCGATTCACTCATACATCACCAGTCACATCCCCCAATTGCCACGATTGTCTCAGCGGCCAAACACGATCCGCTCGAGCTTGAAGAGTGTAGTCATCGTCCTGATCAGCAGGCCCGCAGTCAAGACCGCGATCAGGCCGGCGACGACAAATGCCCAGGCACCCTCGGGGCGTCCTCCGAGCACTCCCATGACCAGCACGTGCTGGCCGAGTACCGGCACAAGATACATCCACGGCTGCTGATCCAGCGTTGAGACGGCGCTGATCATCCCCGGCAGCATCGGCAGCAGGACGAGTACCCCCATGTAGCTCTGCGCTTCCTTGAACGAGCGAGCGAGAGTGGACACCGCGGCCTGCAGCGATGCCGAGAACAGGCAGATCGGCAGCATGGCGGCAAGTACTCCCGCCAGCTCGGCGCGTCCCATGTGGAACCTGATGCCCATGTCCTGCAGCGGCAGAAACCTCGGGATGTTCGCGCTCAGTGCCGTGGTCAGGACAACCGCTGTCATCGCCACAATCGCCGCGGCGACGCACTTGCCGGTCACGATCGCCATGCGCGGCGCGGGATTGACCAGCAGCGCCTCCAGCGAGCCGCGCTCGCGCTCGCCGGCGGTCGAATCCGTTGCGATCGACATCCCGCCCACAAACGCCGCCAGGATGATGAACATCGGAATGAATGACAGCACCTGCGCGGCGCGCTGCTGGGCGGTGGAGATCTCGATTTCCTCGACCGTCAGCGGCGTGACGCCAGCCGGGCTGACCCCCCGCGAAATCAGCCGGAGTGCGCCGATCTCTGCGTTGAAGCGCTGGACCAGCCGGCGCACCCGCTCGATGGTGGGGCGCGCGGAATTGCGCGACGTGTCGGCGACGATGGTGATCGTGGCGGGACGCGACGAGCGGAACTTCTCCGCGTAGTCCGACGCAATGACGACGACCACGTCGTACTCGCGATCGCGGACCGCCTTTTCCGCGCTGAGGGGACCGCGCGCAACCGTGACGCCCGCCTGCTGCTGGAGCCAGTCCACGAACGCGGGGGCATGCTGCTGGCCGACGACTGGAATGGTGACCTGCTCCGACTCACGCTGCCGATCGGCGATGCGGTTCATCATGATGCCGATCAGCACCGGGCCGACGACGATGCTGAAGGCGATCGAGAACAGGGCGCGTCGATCCCGCAACGAATCCTTCAGCTCCTTGCGCATGACGATGAGGACCTGATGAAGGTGGCGGCGCATCATGACCAGGTGTCTTCTGTCGCCAGCTCGGCGCCGGCAAGTGCGACGAACGCGTCTTCGAGGTTGTCGTGGCCAGTCTGCCGGCGGAGTTCGTCAGGTGTTCCACGCGCGACGACTTGACCGCGCGCGATCACAACGATGGAGTCGCACAGCGCTGACACTTCCTGCATGACGTGGCTCGAGAAGAGCACGCAGTGTCCGGAGTCGCGAAGCCGGCGGACGATTGTGCGGACGGCGCGCGTGCTCATCACGTCGAGACCGTTCGTCGGCTCGTCCAAGAGCACTGTCCGCGGACTGTGAACGAGCGCCCGGGCGATGGCCACTTTGGTCCGCTCGCCGTGCGAGAAGCCGCCGGTACGGCGGTCGGCGATCTTCTGCATGTCGAGCAGCCGGAGCAGTTCCTCGGTGCGGGCGCGGAGCTGATCGCCGCTGATGCCATGGAGCGCGCCGAAGTACTGAATGTGCTCGCGCGCCGTCAGCCGCGGGTACAGGCCGAAGCCGTCGGGCAGCACGCCCAGCCGGCCCTGCGCTTCCTGCGGCGACGCGACGGCATCGACGTCATCGACTCGAATCTCGCCGGCGTTGGGCTTCATGACGCCGTACAGCATCCGCAGCGTCGTGGTCTTGCCCGCGCCGTTCGGACCCAGAAGGCCCGTGATGGAGCCGTCGCGAGCCTCGAAGGTGACGCCGTCCACGGCCTGCACGATGCCGAATCGTTTCGCCAGGGCGGTGACGCGAATCATTGCGCGCCGCTCGGTGTGAGGAAGAACGGTGGACGGCGGACGCGGCTGACACAGCCCACGTCGAGATCCTCGGCGCTTCCGGTTTCGATGAAATGGCGGATCAGCTCCTGGCCACAAGGCGTACCGACGACGCCATGCCCGGTGGCAGGCACGGTGATGTGTCTGGCGTTTCCGAGGTGCTGTGCGACAGCCTGTCCCCATCCTGGAGGCGTCACCGGGTCGAGATCGCCGGACAGAATGAGCGCCGGGACATCCGAGATGACGGGGCTGAAGAAAGCCGGATCAACCTTGCCGCGGGGCCACATCGCGCACGCCTGCATCTGGCCGCGAAGCAGATGCAGTCCAAACACCGTGCCCGCGCTTTCGCGGGTGACGTCCTCCTCGGTCAGGCGCGTCGCGTCCTCGCTGCACAGCACCGATAGCTGCATGCCGACGCTCATGTTCCCGTCGGACTCGCTCGCATAGGCGAGCGCCAGCAGGCTTTGAAAGTCGTTCTGCTCGGCGCGGCCGATCAGGGCCGGAACGAGCGACGCCGTCAGCGGCGAATAGAGCGCACTGAACAGGATGCTGGCGAAAACCCGCGCCTCGATCGTGACTGACTCGCGGACGCCCGTGCGAGGGTGCATGATCTCCACGCGGGCTGGCGACTGCGTCAATCGCCGCAGGAGTGCGCGCACGCGGATGGCCAGACCAGGCTGGGCGCTCCGGCAGGCAGAATCGGCATCGCAATCGGTCAGCAGCTTGTCGAGCGCCCGCTGCGCGTCGCGCGCGGCGAACAGCGGAATCCGCATGTCGGTCGGTGCGACGCCGTCGAGGATCATCGACCGCACGCGGTCGCCGTGCTGCCGCACGTAAACGAGCGCGGCCCGCGTTCCATAGGAGCCGCCGTACAGGTTGATCCGCTCGTACCCGAGATAGCTACGAACGTCGTCGAGGTCGTCCATCGCGAGCGTGGTGGTGTAGAGGCGAACGTCGGCGTCGTAGCCCGCCAGACACTTCTTCAGGCGCCCCAGAGCCTGACCCTCGGACTCGGTGAGCTCGTCGAGCGAGTTCGACTCGGCGCGGCACTCGAGCGGGTTCGACTTGCCGGTCCCTCGCTGGTCCACGAGAACGATGTCGCGATACCGGAGGACAGGGCGGAATATCTCGCGCACTTCTGCCGCCATCTGCGCGGCAGCTTGTCCAGGCCCGCCGGCCAGAAAAAACAGCGGATCCGGCTCGGGCGCCGGCGCCAGAGAGGGCAGCGCGACGATGTTCAGGGAGATTCGCCGCCCGGTGCGCGAGTCGCGATTCTCGTAGACCTGAAGTTTTCCGCAGGAGGCGTCGGTGGGGCCTTCGACGCTGGAGCAGGGGTGCAGACGCCCCAGCCCTGCGGGCGGCGCCGGACTGCCGCAGCCGGCCAACCCGACAAGCGCAGCAGTCACGAAAGCGGCACGAAGGGTCAGTGGAATCCTCCAGCTCGGGGGAGCTGTACTCGTTGACAGGTTCGCGATGCGGGCGCGAGAATAACAGTCCCGGCTGAGCCTGTTATCGTGCGTCGCAGGGCGTCCCTTCAGGGGCGCAAGAAGGAAGGGCGCTAAGCCGTTCCGGTAGACGGGGTTGACGGTGGGAAGAGCCGGGCGCCGTCGCCCGCAAGACATACTGCGAAAGAACGTGTCAGTTGAAGGCCATTCTCGGCATCTGGAGGGTTGTTCGATGCGAACGAAGTTTGTTGTCGTAGTGGCCGCAGCAGTGCTGCTGGCGTCTGCAGGTCGGGTTCTCGCGCACCATTCGTTCTCGGCAGAGTTCGACGCGACCAAGACGTTCAAGTACACGGGCACCGTCACGAAGGTCGAGTGGATGAACCCGCATACCTTCTTCTATATCGACGTGATCGATGAGAAAACCAAGAAGGTGACCAACTGGGCCATGGAGATGGGAAGCCCGAACGGCTTGATGCGCCAGGGCTGGACCCGCAACTCGATGAAGGTTGGCGACAAGGTCACCGTCGAGGGCAGTCTCGCGAAGGATGGCAGTCCGACCGGCAATGCGCGCACGGTCGTCCTCGAGGCCACGGGCAAGCGTCTGTTCGCGGCATCGAGCCAGGGCAACACTCCGTAAGCGTCCGGAACCTTGGTGATCAAGAG
>DATLLQ010000141.1:0-3247 GCA_035537775.1 Vicinamibacterales bacterium
CGAGGGTCCGGTCCGAGGGTGCGAAGGTCCGGTCCGAAGGTGCGAAGGTCCGCCGCGCACCGCCGGACCGTCGCACTGGACCGCCGGACCCTCGCTCTGGACCGTCGCACTGTCGCCCCCTCGTCCCTTCGGACCGCAAGAGGGTTAGTCCTAATGAGTCAGCGCGTAGAGGACGACGTCGATCCCGACCGAGTACGCATCCGGTGAGAACTTGTAGAAGTACTGCGGGTCCTCGGCTTCGCGCTCCCAGCCGTCGGGGATGTCGCTGTTGTGGACCATGACCACCATCAGCCGGCCGTGCGCATCGGCGATACCCTTCGCCTGGACGATGGAGCTGTCCTCGCCACGCTCGGAGATGCCGCCGCCGCTCCGTCGCCAATACTGGATCGACGCCATCTGCGGCAGTTCTTTGACCACGAACATCGACTGCCAGATCGGATGCTCCGGCGGAAGATCGATGATCGGGTATTTGTCCGACGGCAGCACGCGGCCGATCTCGTCATCCCATTGCTCGCCGGCGCGCGTGCCCCAGTAGTCCGAGGCGAAGATGAAGCCGCCCTTCTCGAGATACTCGCGCAGCCGCACCACTTCCTCGTCCGAGAAGCGCGCCGAGCCGCCGTCTTCGACGAGGACGTACGGACACTGGAAGAGGTCGGGATCGGTTGGGCTGACCGTGATGTAGTCCGGATCGCCGGTCTTGTCCTTCGTGATGCGCGTGCGCGTCAGCTCGCCGAGACGCACGCTGAAGTTGATGTCGGCGCCGGGATAGTCAGTGCTCCAGCCGCGCTTCTCACGATGATCGCTCGTGAACATCAGCCGGCAGTGGTTGAACGCGCCGGCGAACGTCGTCGCCGTCGCATGTTTCGGGGCCGCGTAGAAGCCGAATCCGCCTCGCCAGATCTGCGCGTGTGCCACACCCGCGGCAATCGCGACTGCTGCAATCGCGCCCAGAGCCACCGCGAGGCGAGTGCGTGCGCTCATGACACCGGAATCCAGCATACTCCTCGACTGGCCGCGGTTTGTTGTACCGGCGCTCCATGATGACCGTTCGTTCCCGGTGCGAGAGTCGTTTCTTGTAGCGGTGGCCGAGGTTGTGCCGGCGCCTCGGCGTCTACACGGACATCCACTCACGAAGGAGATCGCTGTGCCCAACGCGCATCGAGGCACGCCGAAGAACATCGTCCTCTTGTCCGACGGCACTGGAAACAGCTCCGCCAAGCTGATGAAAACGAACGTGTGGCGGATGTACGAGGCCATCGACCTGACGAAGGGCGATCAGCTCGCTCTCTACGACAACGGTGTCGGCACCTCGTCGTTCAAGCCGCTGGCCGTGGTCGGCGGGGCGCTCGGGTGGGGCCTCAAGCGCAACGTCCGCACTCTCTACACTTTCCTCTGCGCGAACTATCGCCCCGGAGACCGGATCTTCGCCTTCGGCTTCAGCCGCGGCGCCTTCACGATACGCGTGCTGATCGGGTTGATCGCGGATCAAGGCCTCATCGCCGGCGTGAAAGGCCGGGAACTGGAGCGGCAGGCGAAGTGGGCGTACCGTGCGTACCGGCGGCAGTTCAACCCAACCAAGGGGTTGGTGACGCCGCTGCGGGCGATTCGGGACTGGCTTCTGCCAAAGCTCGAACGCAAGCCGCCGTATACGAAGGACGGCCACGTCATGGCACCGGTCTCCTTCGTCGGTCTCTGGGACACGGTCGACGCCTACGGACTGCCGCTGGACGAGATGACGCGCGGATGGGACCAGTGGGTGTGGCCGCTCTCGATGAGCGACCACACGCGGCCGGACAACGTTGAGAAGATCTGCCACGCGGTGGCCCTCGACGACGAGCGGCACACGTTCCACCCGGTGTTGCTCGACGAAAGGGCCGAACCGGCCTGCGACCACACCGACAAGGAGAAAGTCACTCAGGTGTGGTTTGCCGGCGTGCATTCCAACGTCGGCGGCGGCTATCCCGACGACTCGCTGGCCTGCGTGCCGCTGCGGTGGATGGCCGCTGAGGCGTGCAAGAAGCACCTGCGCCTGCACCCGCACGCCGAAAACGAATGGGCGGCACGCGCCGATCCCAATGGCCCGCTCTACGATTCACGACGGGGGCTCGGCAGCTATTACCGCTACAACCCGCGCAGCATCAAGAAGCTCACGGACGACCGCTTCGCGGATGTGCACGTGCCGAAGCCGAAGATCCACGAGAGCGTGTTTCACCGTATCGCCCTCGGTCTCGGCGACTATGCGCCGATTGTGCTGCCCGACGACTACGCCGTCGTCACCGGTGATGGCGTGCTTGTCGGCCGCGACCAGAACCCGTTCGAGCATTCGACACAGTCGCAATCGAGGTGTGCCGACCAGGAGCGAGTCTGGAACCTAGTGTGGTGGCGCCGCATCGCGTATTTCACGACCGTCGGCCTCACCGTCCTGCTGTTCGCACGGCCCTTCATCATCGATCCGTCCGCCGGCGGGATTCTGGCGGTGCCCTCGAACGGTCTGAGCGCGGCGGTCGGACTGCTGGCGACGTTTCTGCCGGACGTCGCCCTCCCGTGGGTCGAGTTCTACAAGTTTCGTCCGGTGCAGCTCGTTCTGCTGGGAGTGGCGATCGCCGGCCTGCTCGTGTTGAGCACCGCACTGCAGCGGGCGATCACCGATCGGATGCGGGCGTTGTGGGACGGTGTCTTCGGGCAGCCGGCGACCGAGGTCACGCCGAGCCAAGGGCCGACGGATTGGGTGTATCGACTGCGCTCCCATCCGTGGTACCGCAACTCATTCGCAGCGATTACACAGAAGGTATTTCCGTTCATCTTTGGCGTCGGCTGCCTGGCCGCGCTTGTTCTGGTCATCGCCGGCACGGCGAACCGGGCGGTGTTTGCGGCGGCGAGCGCTGCGGGCAACACGTGCCGAGACCGCGAAGCAGGACCTCTTCCCTGGGATGGCCAGCCGAGAACGCTCCGTCTACCGAGCCGCGAGCTGTGCTTGCAGACAGGCCTGCAGTTGCTCAAGGGGCAGCGCTACCGCGTGGAAATCGTGTTACCCGACAACGAAGCGGTTGAAGCGCGCGACCAATGGAGGGACAAGTCGATTCCGGTCAAGTCGCCGGCCGGATTCAGTAGCGGGGACGGTGGCCTGCTGTTCGTCATGTTCCTTCCGTTCCGGCGAGTGTTCACGGCGCAATGGTTCGCCCCGATGGTACGGATAGGAAACACCGTCGCCGAATACCACCGGATCGATCAGCTCGAGGAGATCCCG
>DATLLQ010000142.1:0-34302 GCA_035537775.1 Vicinamibacterales bacterium
CTCGCGGAAGCGGCCTTCCTTGACCGCCTTGTCCAGGTCGATGTTCGTGGCGGCGATCAGGCGAAGGTTGGTCTTGATGGGGTGGGTCCCGCCGACGCGTTCGATTTCGCTCTCCTGGATCGCCCTCAGCAGCTTGGCCTGGAGGTCGTAACGCAGATCGCCCACTTCGTCGAGAAACAGCGTGCCGTTGCTCGCCAGCTCGAACTTGCCGAGCTGCTGGCGCACCGCACCGGTGAACGACCCCTTCTCGTGACCGAAGAGCGTGCTCTCCACGAGCTCGCGCGGGATCGCCGCGAGGTTGACCGCAACGAAAGGCGAGTTTGCCTGGCCGGACTCCCGATGAATCAGACGTGCCAGCAGTTCCTTACCCGTCCCGCTCTCGCCAAGAATCAGCACTGTCGCGGACAGCTTCGCGACCTTCTGTACGAGCTCGAGGATCTCTCTGGTCGAGCGGCTCGCCCCGGCGACGAACTCGCGATCGTTCTGCTGCTCGGCCACCTCCGCACTGAGGCGCAGCACGTCGCGGTTCAGATCCTGCCGATCGCTCGCGTTGGCGACCAGCGTGCGCACGCTCTCGAGGTCGAAGTCCTTGGAGATGTAGTGATACGCGCCGTAGCGCATCGCCTCGATCGCCACGTCGAGCTCTTTGATCACTGAGATGACGATCGTTTCGATGTACGGATAGTTCTCGCGGACGATCTTCAGCACCTCGAAGCCGCTGATGCCCGGCAGGCGAACATCGAGGAGCATCAGATCGACGTCCTCCTTCTCGAGGATCTGAAGCGCGAACTCGCCGGTTGCGGCGCGCAGCACACGGTAGTCGCGCCGCAGCATCGCGGTCAGCGTTTCCCGCATCCCCTCATCGTCGTCAACGATGAGGATCGTCTTCCGGCGATCTGACATTCGAGGTGGTTATACTAAGCGATTGTGCCGTCCAATTCGTACGATGTCGTAGTGATCGGCGCCGGGACAGGCGGGTACGTCGCGGCGATTCGGGCCGCGCAGCTCGGGCAGTCGGTCGCGGTCGTCGAGAAACAGAAAGCACTCGGTGGAACCTGTCTGATCTGGGGATGCATTCCCACCAAGGCGCTCCTCGAGCACGCTCACGCGCTGAAGGTCGTGCAGAACGCGAAGGAATGGGGCGTTGTCATTCCCGAAGGTTCGCCGTCGATCGACATGACGCAAGTGCATGCCCGGAAGGACAAGATCGTCACCGGACTCACGAAGGGCGTCGAGTTCCTGTTCAAGAAAAACAAGATCACATGGATCAAGGGCACGGCACAGCTTGCCGGCGGCGGCACGGTCCATGTGACCGACGGTGAGAAGCAGACGCTGCAGGCGCGCGAGATCATCGTCGCCACCGGTTCAGCGCCGCGAAGCGTGCCGGGCATCGAGATCGATCACCAGCGCATCATCACCAGCGACGAAGCGATCCACCTGCCGCGCGTGCCGAAGTCACTGATCATCATGGGCAGCGGTGCGGTTGGCGTCGAGTTCGCGTCCATCTACCGCCGCTTCGGCAGCGAGGTGACGATCATCGAGCTGCTGCCGCGCCTGGTGCCGGTCGAAGACGAGGCGATCTCCGCCGAGCTCGAGAAGTCGTTCCGCAAGCAGGGCATAAAGTGCCTGACCGCAACGAAGGTAACGAAGGCGGCCGCGGTCGCCAGCGGCGTCGAGCTCGAGGCGCAGGGCGCCGATGGCAAGACACAGAAACTCTCCGCGGAGATTCTCCTGGTAGCGACGGGTCGCGGTCCGGTGACCGCCGGGCTTGGTTGCGAGACAGTCGGCCTTGCGCTGGACCGCGGGTACATCAAGGTCGACCCGCTCTACCGCACGTCAGTTCCTCACGTGTCGGCCATCGGCGATGTGATCACTCTGGCTTCCGGCACGCACCCGCAGCTGGCGCACGTGTCATCCATGGAGGGGATCATCGTCGCTGAGCGTCTGGCCGGCCGGGACGTTCGTCCCCTGAACTACGACCACGTTCCGGGCTGCACCTACTGCGATCCCGAGATTGGCAGCGTCGGCCTGACCGAAAACGAGGCGAAGCGGCGGGGCTACGACGTGCGTGTCGGCTCGTTTCCGTTCGGGGTGCTCGGCCGGGCGAAGATGGCCGGCGAGACCGAGGGGTTCGTGAAAATCGTGGCCGACCGAAAGTACGATGAAGTGCTGGGCGTGCACATGATTGGTCCCCGCTCAACGGAGCTCGTCGCTGAGGCGGTTCTGGCTCTGCGCCTCGAATGCACCGTTGAGGAGCTGATCAGGACGATTCACGCTCACCCGACGTTTTCGGAAGCGGTTGGAGAAGCGGCCCATGCCACGCACGGGGCCGCGATACATGCGTAAACTTCCAACCCCCAACTTCCAACTCCCAACTTCCACATCGGAATCGGGCGTTGGGAGTTGGGTGTTGGGAGTTGGGATTTGAATATGCCAACCCCAGTCGTCATGCCCCAGATGGGCGAATCGATCGCGGAAGGCACCATCGTCCGTTGGCTCAAGAAGGTCGGCGACACCGTTGACCGTGACGAGCCACTGTTCGAGATTTCCACCGACAAGGTGGACGCGGAGATTCCGTCGCCCGCGGCGGGCGTGCTGACCGAGATCACTGCTCACGAGGGCGAGACCGTCGCCGTGAATTCCGTCGTCGCCAACATCGCGGCGGACGGCGAGACCGCGGCACCAGCGCCTCCCAGTGCGCCGGCGACCGCGACGCAGCCGAAAAAGGGGGCGGAGAAGGCCGCAGCGTCTACCCAGGCGCAGGCTGATGGCGCCGGACCTCAGGAGAGGCCGTCCCGCGGATCCAACGGGAGTGAAGAGAGCACCGGCGCTTCACAGCTCTCGAAAGAGGATCTTCGCCGGCAGAAGTCGTCGCCGCTCGTGCGGCGCATCGCGCGCGAGCACAACGTCGACATCACCCGGATTCCCGGGTCCGGCATCGGCGGCCGCGTCACCAAGCACGACATCCTCGGCTTCATCGAAACCGCCCCGGCCGCGTCGCCTGGTCCCAGTCCTTCGCGGGACACGGCCTACAGCGATCCCGTAGGGCGGGTTCCGCCGAGCAGTCCGGCCATGCGAGGCGGACCCGCCGGCAACGTCGAGATTCAACCACTCTCGGTGATGCGCAAGAAGATCGCCGAGCACATGGTGACGAGCCGGCGCACGTCGGCGCACGTCCACTCGGTCTTCCACGTGAACTTCTCGACGATCGAGAAGATCCGGCAGGAGAAGAAGAGCGAGTACGAGCGTACCGGCGCGAAGCTGACGTACATGGCGTTTATTGCCAAGGCGATCGTCGACGCGCTGCGCCGCTATCCAATCGTCAACGCGTCGATCGACGGAGACAACGTCGTCTACAAGAAGGACATCAACCTCGGAATTGCCGTCGCGCTGGAAAGCGGCCTGATCGTCCCGGTGCTCAAGCACGCGGACGAGAAGAATCTCCTCGGCCTCAGCCGAGGCATCTCCGATCTCGCCGAGCGCGCCCGCGCGAAGCAGCTGAAGCCCGAAGAGGTCCACGACGGCACCTTCACGATCACGAACCCGGGCCAGTTCGGCGCGCAGTTTGGAATGCCGATCATCAACCAGCCGCAGGTGGCGATTCTGGGTGTCGGCACGATCGAGAAGCGTCCGGTCGTCGTTGACGACGCGATCGCGATCAGAACGATGGCGTATCTGACGCTCGGCTTCGACCATCGCCTGATCGACGGGGCGGTCGCCGACGAGTTCATGGCCTTCGTGAAGAATCAGCTCGAGACCTTCGACGCCAGTCAGGTGTAGCGTGCGCACCATCGAGGTGCGGCGTCTCGGGATGGTTCCATACGCGGATGCGCTCGCGCTTCAGCGCGAGCTCGTCGAGGAGCGCCGCGCCGCTCGAGTCCCCGACCTCCTTCTTCTGCTCCAGCATCCGCGAGTCATCACGTTCGGCGTGAAAGGCGATGGCGGCCGGTCGAACGTGCGTGCCACGGACGAGCGCCTCGTCGAGCTGGGAGTGGAGCTCTCCGAAACCGGCCGTGGCGGCGACGTGACGTATCACGGCCCAGGCCAGATCGTCGGCTACCCGATACTCAACCTGGATCCGGATCGGCGGGATGTACATCGGTACGTCCGCGATCTGGAGGAGGTGATGATTCGTGTCTGCACCGACTATGGCGTGACGGCCGGACGAATCAAGGGGCTGACCGGGGCCTGGGTGGGCGATGAAAAGATCGGCGCGATCGGCGTGCGGATCTCACGCTGGATCACGAGCCACGGCTTTGCATTCAACGTGAACACGAACCTCGCCGATTTCCAGCTGATCGTTCCCTGCGGCATCACCGACCACGGCGTGACCTCGCTCGAGAGAGCCGCGGGGCGGGTGATATCGATGACCGACGTTCAGGACCGCATCGTCAGCCGGTTTGCCGAGGTCTTCGACGCGGCCGTGAGTTAGTCACTCGCTCCTGCTCAGCTCAGCGTCGGCCACTCCGAGACCAGCCACCGTTCTGACTTCGACGCGCACGCCGTTCCAGAGGACCACGTCGCCAACGGCGGCTGGCCGACCCAGCTCCTCCAGCACGAGCCCGCTCACCGACCGCGCATCCGGATGCTCGAGCGTGACGCCGAGCGCCCGGCCAGCGTCCTTGAGCCGGACCGTTCCCCGCACGATCAGATGTCCGTCCCCATCGCGCACGATCGGTGCCCGTTCGCGCCCCTCTTCGATCTCGCCCACCACTTCCTCGAAGAGGTCTTCGATCGTCACCAGGCCGGCGGTGCCGCCATATTCGTCCATGACGACTGCCATCTGCGCACGATGACGCCGCATCGCGGCGACCACGTCGTCGATCGAGGTGGCCATCGGCACATGAGGGACAGGGCGGGCGTCGCGTGCCGTAACGGGCCGCCCGGCGATGAAGTGGCGCAGCAGCGCCTTGATGTGCACGCTGCCGACGATGTGATCGAAATCGCCGTCATAGACCGGATAGCGCGTGTGCGGATTCGTCCGGACAAGCTGCCGCAACTCGTCGATCTCGGTTCCTACCGGAATGCCGACCAACCGGACCCGCGGCACCATCGCGTCACCGGCGGTCAGATCGCCGAACTCGAAGAGGTCGCGGAGGATCCTGCCTGTTTCGCCCCGCAGCATCCCGCCTTCGTGGCTTTCCTTGACGATGAATTCGAGCTCCGCAGGAGTGTGATACCGCTCAGCCTCGACCTCCTGCCGGTGGATACCGACCAGGCGCAGCAGCGCGTTGCCCGACGCGTTCAACGCAACGACAAGCGGCTTGATCGCCAGCTCGAGTGCTTCGATGACCGGCGACACGTACAGCACGGTCGTGTCGGCGCTCTGCAGTGCCAGTGCCTTCGGCACCATCTCGCCGAGCACGATGTGGAGATAGGTGAGGATCGCGACGGCGATACCGCTCGCCAGCGCATGCGCCGCGATCCAACGGTTGAGGTCGAGGGGCTCGAGCCACGGGACGATCAGTTCGGCCAGAACATGCTCGCCGTACATGCCGAGGCCCACGCTCGCGACCGTGATCCCGATCTGCGTGGTCGCGATGTAGCGATCCTGCCGCCTCGGGTCTTCGAGCACCTGTGCCACGCGCTGGGCCAGGCGGTGACCCTGCGACGCCTGATGGTCGATCGACGTCCTGTTCGCGCCGACGATCGCAAACTCGGCGGCGACGAAGAGGCCGTTTGCCAGCACGAGGACCAGAATGACGGTGACGACGAACAGCACGTCAGCTCGCCTCCGCCCCGTCGTCGGTGCGCATCCGCCGTGTGACGACCGTTTCAACGGCGCGTTCGGCGACCCGCTCGACCTCGATCTCGTAATCGCCGATCCGGACCGTCTCACCGGAGATCGGCAGGTGGCCGAGCGCGGCCGTGACCAGGCCGCCGACAGTCGCGGCGTCCGTCTCCCACACGGTTCGGAGCACGGCCGCTGCATCGTCAACGGGCATCCCTCCGGGCAGCCGCATGCGTCCGTCCGGAAGCTCCTCTGCGACCGGATCGGCAGGCTTGAACTCGTCGCCGACGTCACCGACGAGCTCCGACAACACGTCATCGAGCGTGAGCAGCCCGGCCGTGCCGCCGAATTCATCAACCACCAGCGCCTGTTGGGATCGCCGTTCGCGCAGTTCCCGCAGGATCCGATCGGCCGTGACGCTTTCGTGAACACTTGCGATCGGCCGCATTAAGGACGCCAGGGAACCGTTGGCTCCGCCCGAGACGAGCCAGAGAACGAGATCCTTCGTGTGGACGCTGCCGACGATGTTGTCGATCGAATCGCGATAGACGGGCAGGCGTGAGTAGGGGCTCTGTGCGACGGCTGTGATGACTTCGTTGAGCGGCGTGTCGATGCTCAGCGCCGAGATCTTCGTGCGCGGCACCATCAACTGCCTCGCCTGGCGAAGATTCAGCCGCAGTGCCCGCCGTAGCCGCCTGTGCTCGTCGGCTTCGAGGAGTCCGCCGTCGCGGCTTTCGGCGATCAGCAGCTCGATCTCCTCAGGCGAATGAATGTGCCGGTGACCCTGTGGCGACGCGCCGATGACGCGAAGGATGAGCAGACCGGTTCCATTGAGCCACTTGATGAACGGACGGTAGATCCAGAGCGACGGCAGCATCGCCACCAGGCTGTACAGCGCCGTCCGCGTCGGGTGTTGAAGCGCAAGCGACTTCGGGACGAGCTCGCCGAAGATCACTTGGCCGACCGTCAGCACCAGCAGAACGACGACCGTGGCCGTCGAACGCGCGGCCACTTCCTGAAGGCCGCCCACCGAAGCAAAGTACGGAGCCAGCCAGACCGCGAACGTCGACTGCGCGTATGCGCCGAGGATCAGGCTCGACAGGGTGATGCCAATCTGGCAGGCGGCAATGTACCGATCGAGCGCGGCAGGCGACTCCAGGACCGGCAGCAGCCAGGAGGCGAGAGTGCTTCCCTCGGTCGCCATCTGCTGAATCCGGGCGCGCCGGACGCTGACCGCCGCGAACTCGGCAGCGACGTACACCGCGTTGACGAGGATCAGGGCCGTGACGACGAGGATGGCAACCAGAGCCAAGGGTCCCTGTATTTAACACGTTCAGGCCCATTGGGCCTGCCGCGCCGTAGCCTTTGGCGAAGGCCGGCGGGAATAGGACTGAATAGGTCGGGGTTCTAGAGAGTAAAAGGACACGATTCCATGGACAGGACCTACGACAGGCAGCTCATCAGTCGTCTGCAAATGGGCGACGAGGAGGCACTTAGGGAATTGGCGGATCGCTACAGCCACCGGATTTTCACGATGGCGCTCCGCCACATGAAGAACCGCGAGGACGCCGAGGAAGTCACGCAGGACGTCCTGATGAAGGTTTACCGGAAGATCGACAAGTTCCGGGGCGACGCGGCCCTTTCTTCCTGGATTTATCGAATTACGTTCAACACGGCGATGTCTCGCCTGCGGACCCACCGGGCCGAGCGGGCTGCGAGCGCGGAGCGTGACCGCGCGTCCGCACAGGGCCACGAACCGGTGGATGCCCGATCACCGCGCCAGCCGGCCGACTGGTCGCACATGCCGGACGAGGAGCTTCTTCGCCATCAGTTGCGGCAGGCAGTCGCGGACGCCCTTCCGAAACTGCCGGAGATCTACCGCGTGCCGGTAGTCCTGCGCGACATCGAGGGCCTGACGACCGAGGAGGCGAGCACACGGCTTCGCGTGAAGGATCAGACGTTGAAGTCCCGCCTGCATCGCGGCCGGCTGATGCTGAGGCGCCAGCTCGGTGCATTTACATCGGGTCTGGAGCTTCACCGCGAGGCTGCGTAACGGTCCGAGACTCGAACGATCCGAACGTTTTACCGTTTCGGCGGGACGAACTCAGGGCGTTCCGGACGCGCGGCGAGCCGTGCCGCCAACTCGAGCGCGAGAGACGCGACGCGGCTCACGCCGCGCGCGTCGATCTTCTCCCAGTCGTCACCAGGCCGGTGATAGTCGGTATGGAACCCGGTGAAGAAGTTGATCGCCGGGACTCGCTTCGCGATGAACGACGAATCGTCACTGCGACCCGCGCCTGGGCCCTCCCGGCGGATTCGCAGCTCGTTGCCGCTCGCTGCGGACGCAGCCGCGAGGTCTGCCTCCATCGATGGCGACAGCTCCAGGCCGCTGATATCGACGCTGCCGTTGGCGCGCCCCACCATATCCAGGTTCAGCATCCCGATCGTGTTCGCCATCGGGATCGGCGGCGTGGTGGTGTAGTGCGCCGATCCCAGCAGTCCGCGCTCCTCACCAGCGAACGTCGCGAAGACCAGGGTTCGTGGAAAACGCGCGCGCTGAGCGACGGCTGCTCGCGCCATCTCCATGACTGCCGAGGTGCCAGACGCGTTGTCGTCAGCGCCGTTATGAATCTCCGTGACGTCTGGCGTGACCGAGAGGCGGCCGCCCATCCCGACGTGGTCGTAGTGGGCGCCGATGACGACCGCTTCCTTTGATTTCTGCGGATCGCTTCCAGGAAGAACTCCGACGACGTTGCGGACGGTTCGGCGGTTGCGAGCGAGGTTTTCGACGTAGGTCACGCTGCTCCCGGTGAGCGCACGCGAGCGCGGCATCAGATCGCGGTCGATCTGGGCCGCCGCGGCGTCCAGGCCCCACGCGGTGATGAGCGGCTGCATCTCATCGCGGCGGATGCGAAGCACCGGAATCGGCTGGCTCTCGGCGTCGGGGTCGGCCTTGAAGAGCGAGTACTGCGCCTCGTCGGTCTGATGCGACGGGTCGGAAACGACGAGCAGCGCCCGGGCTCCGTGGCTTCGGGCCAGGGACGCCTTGGCCTCCAGCGTGGTCTGCGGCATTGCGCGCGTTCCGTTGAAGCGGCTGTTCCGGTCGCGTTCCTGAGGCTCGTGGCTGAAGATCAGCACCGCCTTGTTGGAAACGTCCACCTTCGCGTAGTCGTCGTAACCGAGCGCCGGCACGGCGAGACCGTAGCCGGCAAAGACGATCGGCACCTTCTCGAGCGTTGCCGATGGCTTTCCGGGGGTGTCGTTGATCGGCGCGGCGAGCGGGTAGTAGCTCGTCCCGAGCGTCAGCGACACCTGGCGTCCCTCGGACTCGATCGACAGGCGGTTCGTGCCCACGACCAGGCCGGCCTGCAATTCGAACGACTGGAACCACGACCCGTTGTCGCCGCCGGGCCGCAGCCCGGCCTCCTTGAACTGTGCGGCGATGTAGTCGGCCGCGCGTTCGAGCTCTGGCGATCCGTTGTCTCGCCCCTTCATCTCGTCGGACGAGAGGAACCTGATATGGGTCAGCAGGCGATCGGGCTCGAAGTCCGGCGCCAGCGCGGCGGCTGAGGCAGCGGCAACGAGGACTGCTAGGGCGAGGACGAACCGGCGCATCCTCTTAATCGTAAGCCCTACGCGCCGAGAGCCGTTTCCAGCTGGATCCGCTCGCGTGTACTGAGGGATGGCACCCGAACGCCGGCAATGCCTTGCGGGTTCAACAAGCACGGCAGCACGCCGATCCGGTTGCGGACACCGAATTCGCCGCTGAGGACGGTCAGAACGCTTTGAGCCCGGCGGGCTGAGATGAGAAGCGCTTCCACGACTCCCGCCGCCGCCTGCCCGAGCGCGTGAGGACCGGGCGGCCACAGGCGTGCGAGCCGTGCCTCGACTCGCCTGACCTGGACCTGCGTCAGCACCCGCTCCAGCGCATAGCCGCCAATGGACGCTTCACCCCACGGCACGATGAAACCCGACGGTGGGGTGCCGAGCACACTCAATGACACCTCAGACGACGAGCAGCGGGCCTCGAGCGCGACGATCGCACGGGCGGCAGCGGCCAATGCTTCTGGAGCGGAGCCACAAACACACCGTCTCTCGAACCCGGCCTCGCGTACGACGGCAAGCAACAGATCCGATTCCGTTCCGGCGAAGACGACCGGCACCTCTCCGCTGAACTCACGCAGGCGCGCCATCATCGCCAGCGCGCGCTCCCCCTGCCACTCGGCTTGCGATCGGCCCGAGTCGGCGACCACACACACCGCGCTTCCCGCGACGCGGGTGAGATCCGTCGACCCTTCCACGCGTGTGTGAAATCCCTCGACGGCGCCTGCCTGCTGGATGTCGAGCGCCTTGCCCGACGCGATCGAACCTGCTTCATCGATCAGGAGAACGCGTCGCACACGCTCTCCTCGCGCCAGGGCGTGCGCGACCGCACCGCCGAGCTCGCCGGCGCCTATGATGCAGACAGTCATAGTCGGTGGGGTATTGTAATGAGTTACGACAACTCCCAACGCCCAACCTCCAACTCCCAAGGTCTCGTACGAGGGAGAGCGCGGTTGATTGGGAGTTGGGAATTGGGAGTTGGGAATTGACCGGCCTCTCAGGAAAGACCGCGGTAGTCACCGGCGGCTCACGCGGCATCGGCTTGTCGGTTGCAGAAGCGCTGCTGCAGGACGGCGCCTCGGTCGCGATCAGCGGAACGAGCAAAAGTCATCTCGACGCCGCAACCGCCAGTCTCGAGGCGAAGCATCGCGGCCGCGTGCTCGCCGTTCAGGCCGACGTGCGCAAGTATGCCGATGTGGAAGCGTTGATGGCCGCTGCCGTGTCGAAGTTCGGCGGCCTGGACATCCTGATCAACAACGCCGGCGTTGGTGTATTCAAGCCAGTCGCCGAAACGTCCGTGGATGAATGGCACCGCGTCCTGGATACGAACCTCTCGGGCGTCTTCTATTGCTGTCACACGGCGATCCCGCTGATGAAGCAGCGAGGCGGCGGCTGGATCATCAACGTCAGCAGCTTGGCCAGCAAGAACGCCTTCGTCAACGGCGGCGTGTACTGCGCATCGAAGTCGGCGCTGAACGCGTTCTCCGAGACGCTGATGCAGGAGGTCCGCTACGACGGCATCCGCGTGGCGTATGTGCTGCCCGGTTCGGTGAACACCGGTTTCGGCGGGCTGTCCAACACGAAGTCGGAATGGGCGCTCATGCCTGAGGACGTTGCGCGCGCGGTGGTCGATCTGCTCGCGTTTCCCGCTCGCAGCCTGCCGAGCCGCGTGGAAATCCGTCCGGCGCAGCCGCCGAGAAAAGGCTGACGTGTCCGCTTTCGACAAGCACGCCGACGCCATCGAGCAGCACGAGACGATGATGGGCGAGGCCCGTGGCCGCCTCGCTGTGGCGCTCGACCTGCTGACCGACGCGCTTGCCATGGTCGGGCAGCACGGCGTTTACTGCCAGAGCGCCCGGATTCCCGGCAAACCCTCCATGGACATCGCCATCGTCCTGGAGCACATCACCGACGCCAAGGAACTGCTGCAGAGCGTCATCGAGCTCGACCGCAAGGGATGAGCCACGACGCGCTCGCTCCGATCGGAGTCGTCGCGCACTACAACCTGCTCGAAACGATTGATGCGACCGGCCCTGGCGAGCTGTTCCGTGCCCGCGACACGAGACACGGACGAACGGTGGCGCTGCGGCTCCTGCCGGAGAACATCGTTCCCGATCGGAATCGATTCATCGAGGACATGCGAGCCGTTCAGGTCCTCTCGCACCCCAACGCGATCACCGTGTTCGACGTCGGCGAGCACGATGGTCGCGCCTACGTGGTGTTCGAGTTCCTGAAAGGACGGTCCCTCCGCTCGGAGATGGCGGGGCGCGCGGTGAACGTCCGGCGGGCCGTCGAGATGGCGATCCAGATAGCCGACGCCGTTGCCGAGGCGCATACGGCCGGGTTCATGCACCGCGGCCTCAGTCCCGACTCGGTCGTCGTCACCGCCAAGGGACACGCGAAGATTCCCGCCCACGACCTCGCGGTGCAGATGGGACTGGAATACGCCGGCGGTCAGGCGCGACTTCCTGATTACGATGCGCCTGAGGAGGCGCGAGGCGAAAGTCCCGATGATCGATCCGATGTCTATTCGGTCGGCGCGATCCTGTACGAGATGCTGACGATGAGAAGGCCGATGCATCGGGGAGCGTCGGCGCCCAGCGGCTCGAACAACCGTGTCTCACCTGAGCTCGACGCTGTCGTACTGAGGGCAGTCGCGCCGAATCCGCACTCCCGCTATCAGAGTGTCGCGGCGTTTGCTGGTGAATTGAGGGCCGTTGCCGCGGCGCTGTCGTTCGATGAAGGCGACGAGAGCGCGGTCACCGCGCCGTCGACGTCAGTGGGCCGCGTGATGCTGTTGACGGCAGCCATGCTCGTCGTGCTTGCAGCCCTCCTGTGGTGGGTCAACCGCTCTTGAGGATGTCGGCGACCTGGCCAACGAACGCGGATCGCGCGAGCACCTGATCGATGCCTGCCGCGCGTGCGGCGTCAATGGTCGCCGCGTCCGTGTGGGAGACATATCCGAGCGTCCGGATTGAGGCCAGCGCCGGATCGTTCTTGAGGAGGGCGATCGCCTCGAGGGGACGCATTCTCGCGCTGTTCAGGTCGAAGATCACGAGTGATGGACTCTTCTCACGGATCGTGTCGAGCAGCTTGTCCGCCGAGCGCTCGAAATAGACCTCGGCCTGAAGCGACTTCGCCGCGTTCACAATCCGGATTGAGAACATCAGATCGTCGATCGCGCAGACAATCATTGCGTCATCATTATGTAGTGTCCGCCTTTAGGCGCACCTTCTTGTCTGAACGATGATTCTCGAAGTACGAGCCGTGGCGCCGTTCTACAAGAACGGTTTTGTGGTGGCTTGCCCGCGCACCCGCGAGGCGGTGCTCATTGACCCGGGCGATGAGGTCGATCAGCTGCTGGGCGCCGTGCGTGACCTCGACGTCGAGGTCGGAGCCGTGCTTCTGACGCACGCTCACGTCGATCACATCACCGGCGTGGCCGCCGCCAAAGACGCGTTCGACGTCCCCGTCTACCTCCATCGCGACGATCAGTTTCTCTACGACATGGCGGTCCAGCAGGGGGCGATGTTCGGGTTCAAGGTCCGCCAGCCGCCGCCCGTGAACTCGTACTACGGTGCCGATCCCGTCACGTTTGGCGACTATGAAGCACGCGTGCACCACACGCCAGGTCATTGCCCGGGCGGGGTATGCCTTCAGATAGGCCGCACAGGAGAGCCCGGAGGCCACCTCTTCGTCGGCGACACGCTCTTCGCGGGATCGATCGGACGAACAGACCTTCCCGGTGGCGACTACGACGTGCTCATGCGCTCCATCACCGGCGTCCTGTTTCCTCTTGGCGACGCTGCGATCGTTCATCCCGGTCACGGGCCCGACACGACGATCGGTCGCGAGCGGACGACGAATCCTTTCGTGCTGGAGTACCTGCAAACCAGACCGTAGATCACCCTGGCAGGCGCCCCTTCAGCCGTAAGTCGCCCCCCGTAGGGCGCCCCTTCAGGGGCGCCGGGAGTGCCGCGCCACGCGGTTGGCGAGAGCGTTGGCGATCGCCTCGGCCGCGACGCGGTTCCCGGCCAGGTTCCAGTGCGTGTCGGCAGGCTTGTAGAGACGTTCCTTCCTGGCGGCTTCCAACATCGCCGGCAACAGATCCAGGACCTCGATCTGCTCGGCGGCGAGTGCCTCAGTGAGCAGCTGGTTTGGCTGCTTCCAGTCGAACTGCTCGGGAAAGAGCTCGCGCGCAGCCGACACCCGGTCGCGCAAGCCCGAGTCGATCTGGCTTTCGTCCGGCATGAGCGTGACGAGTACGTCCGCACCGCTGCCACGGGTCAGGTCGCGCATCTGGCGGACGAATCCCGCCGTGCGCGCGACGCCGGCGCTCACGCGAGCGGAGTCTCGTTCGTAGATCCAGGACCTGTCCACCTGGACCTCCATGAACGCGTCCAGCGACATCCCGGCGGCATTGTCGTCATACACGGAGCCTTCGCCAGCAGGCTGGGTGAGCGTTGCCGGCTGCTGGCCGATCCGCCAGAGCGCTCGGGCGAGTGTTGCCAGGTACGACCGCTCGTGCCAGCGCGGCTGGCGGCCCTCCAGATCGTTTCCGATGAACAGATTCACCAGTACCAGGTCTGGACGGTAGGCGAGCCCCTCGTCGGCGAGAACCGAGAGATAGTCCTGCGGGTCGGTTCCAGCGACGCCCATGTTGATGACCTCGACGGGCGCCCGGGTGGAGAGCTGCGCCTCGACGCGGCTCAGGAAGTTCTCGCGCTGCGGCACCACGCCTACGACGAACGAGTCGCCCAGCGCGACCACGCGATATGACACGTGTCCCGGACGTGCAACGGCACGCTCCCTGTCGTTGAAGCCGCGGCTGTTGAAGGTCGCGTCATAGTGGCGCGCGCCAGGCTGGCCGCGGAAGCGAGCCGCGGAATCCGAGTAGAAGACGTAAATCGGCGTGACGTAGTTGATGAATCGAAGGGCGGCCTCCAGAACGACCAGCGTCACCACGACGGGCGCGACCACGGCAACGGCGGTGGCGCGATGCGCGATGACCCATGCGGCCAGCTGCACGAACAACCATGGGACGAGAGCAAGGACGACGAATGCCTCCGGTGAGAGCCACAGATGCAGGGGCCGGCCGGCGCTGTACGCGATCGCCGCGATCGGTCCGACAGCCACTGCCACAACGTGCGCTTCCGGCCATCGCATCGCCAGCGGCCTTCCGATGCGACCGAGCAGCCACACAATGGCGGTGCACAATCCAATCAGCAGACCAAGTCTCGCGACCCTGGCCGCCATCGAGGTTGCGGTGAAGCGGTGGACAACGGCGTCATCGCCGACGACAGCGGCTCGGGGAAAATCAGGTGCGATCCCGGAGTAGTTCTGGATTCGGGCGTGCATGTCGAACGTGTTGGCCTCGTCCCCGCCAACACGAACTCGCAGGACATTCGTTCGCTGCCGGATGGCATCGAGCGGCAGTCGCACCCTGGCCCGTTGGGTCAGGTACGTCGAGGCAACCGCAGGGACCTGAACGGGCAGATCGTTCAGGGCGACAGTCATTGCCGGCCGCTCGCGCCCTGGCGCACGAACGATCAGCTCGTATTCTAGGAAGAGGGGTTCGCGTTCATCGAGGCGGAACGTGGCAGACGCGTCCCGTCCGCTCAGCCTGAAGCGTAACGAGACCGGCTGGAACGCCTCGTTGACGAGCACGAACGCCGAACCGGCGATCAGCAGCCCGGTGACGAGGGTCATTGTCAGTGCACGGCGGTTGACCATCGGCGACCGGCGTCCGGCAGACAGCTAGGCGGTGTCGGCGGCGGCATCATCGGCGTCGCGTAGCGCGACGACCTCGAGACGGCCGATTTGAACTCGATCCCCGGGCTCGAGCCGTGCCACATCGGCCCGCTGGCCGTTGACGAACGTCCCGTTCGTGCTCTCCAGGTCCCGGACTTCGAGGCCACCGTCCGGCATTGCGGTGAACCGGCAGTGAACCCGTGAGACAAGGGCGACGTCAACGATGAAGTCAGCACCCGCGGCCCGGCCCATCGTCCGCACGGAGCCGGGCAGCAAACGAAACGTTTTTTCAGGAACTCCGTCGGTTACGGTCCTCAGCACCCACATGGGCCCACCGTGCGTATATGGTTGTGAGTAGATATGAAGAAATCCAAAAAGTGGAGCCTCGTTGCCGGCACGTTCGTGGTGCTGGCCGTTGCCGCCGCCTGGGGGTTCTCCACCCTCAAGGGCGCGTCATCTGCACTCGATCCGTCCAGGCTCGCCACCGTGGAGCGCGCGACGATGACGCGCTCGGTCGTGGCGACGGGCAAGGTCGAGCCCATCACCAAGGTCGAGATCAAATCGAAAGCGAACGGCATCATCGAGCGTCTGTTCGTCGACGTCGATCAGGTCGTGATGCCGGGACAGGTGCTGGCTGAGCTGGACAAGGAGAATCTTACCGCACGCGTTCGCGAGGCTCGCGCCAATCTCCAGGCAGCTGAAGCCGCGCGTTCGGCTGCCGCCGCCCAGCTGAAGAAGAACGAGGTCGAGGCCGAAGCGCCCGATGTCGCCTTCGCCAAGCGCAGCTTCGAGCGCGCGCAGCAGCTTGCGGCGCGGAAGCTCGTCGCGGCGTCGACGCTGGACGAGGCACACAGCGCTCTGGAGCAGGCGGAGAACCGTCAGCGCGCCGCCGCAGGACAGCTGGTGATCGCTCAGGCGAAGGTGACTGAGGCCACCGCCAATGTTGCGCAGGCGCAGGCTGCGGTCGAGCGCGCCGAGGAGGAACTGGCCAACGCCACGATCAAAGCGCCGATCAGGGCCACCGTCCTGACCCGCGACGTGGAGATCGGCAGCCCGGTCTCGTCGATCCTCAACCTCGGTGCAAACGCGACGCTGGTGATGACCCTGGGCGATATCGACAAGGTATTCGTACGGGGCAAGGTTGACGAGGCCGACATCGGGCGCGTTCAGCTCCGCCAGCGCGCCCGCATCACCACAGAAACATTCCGCGACCGCGTGTTCGAAGGGCGCGTCACGCAGATCTCGCCGATCGGCGTGGAGAAGGACAACGTCACGACGTTCGAGGTCGAGGTATCCATCGACAACGCGGCCAAGGAGCTGAAAGCGCTGATGACGGCAAACGCCGAGATCATTCTCGAAGAGCTGCCGAACTCGCTCCTTGTTCCGGAGTCGGCCATCACCTACGACCCGAAGCGCCGCGCCTTCGTCGATATCGTCGATCCCGCCGAGCGCACCGGCTACCGCCGTGTGCCGGTGAAGGTCGGCGTCGGCAACGGAACAAAGATCCAGGTGATCGACGGGCTCAAGGAAGGGGACAGGATCGTCCTCCCGGGCTGATGCGCGAAGCCATCATCCAGGTTTTCCAGAATCTACGCGCCCACAAGCTGCGCAGCTTCCTGACGATGTTCGGGATTCTGTGGGGGGTCATCTCCGTCGTCGTGCTGTCCGCGACGGGGGAGGGATTCCAGCGCGGCAATCAGCAGGTCCTCGAGGAACTTGGCCGCAACGTGGCCATCGTCTGGGGCGGCCGCACCTCGCTCCAGGCCGGCGGTGAGCGTGCCGGCCGTGCGGTCTTTCTGACCCTTGGCGATGCACGAGCGCTCCAGCGCGAATCGAGCCTGATTCGCGTCGTCAGCCCGGAGATTCAGCGTTACGGCATCTCGGTCAAGAGCTCGTACAACGCCGCGGCGCTCGCGGTGCATGGAATCGAGCCGCAGTATCAGGAGATCCGGACGATTGAGATCGAACGCGGGCGCGGCTTCCGATTCTCGGACGACGAGCAGTCGCTTCGCGTGGCGGTCATCGGGGCCGACGCGACAAAGCAGCTGTTCGGCACGCGCGACAGCATCGGGCAGACCGTCAACCTCAATGGCATCCCGTACACGGTGATCGGCAAGATCCGGAAGAAGGATCAGGACAGCAACTACAGCGGGCCCGACAACGACAAGGTGTTCGTGCCGTTCTCGTCGATGGCCCGGGACTTTCCACGGCTAGGCGTCGCGGCGGGCGTCCTGTCGCAGATCATCGTCGCGCCGGAGCAGAAGGTCATCGACCAGCTGCCGACTGTGCTCGACAGCCGCACGGGGCGGATCGAAGACATCGACTGGCCGCTCGAGCGTGAGATTCGACGAGTGCTCGGGCCACGCCACCGGTTCGATTCCTCGGACACGAACGCGATCGCGGTGTGGGACACGACGCTGCAGACGCTCCTCTTCAGCCGCATGATCCTGACGATGAAGCAGTTCTTCCGGATTGTCGGCTTCGTCACGCTCATGCTCGGCGGCATCGGCGTCATGAACATCATGCTCGTCGCCGTGCGCGAACGGACGCGTGAGATCGGCGTTCGCAAGGCGCTCGGCGCGACGACGCGGCAGGTGCAGCGACAGTTCTTCCTCGAAGGTTTCCTGCTGACGATGTTCAGCGGCGCGGTGGGATTCGCAGTCGCGCTTGGACTGTGCGCGGCCGTCAACCTGCTGCCGATGCCGACGCGCTTCCAGGGAATGATCATCACCTGGCAGGCCGGCGTGTGGGCGGTCAGCATCCTCACGCTCATCGGCGTCGTCACATCAACGTATCCGGCCCGCCGGGCGGCACAGCTGCCGCCGGTTGAGGCGCTGCGGTTCGAGACGTAGATGAAACGGGCACGCGTCGTTCGCGAGATTGGACGGGAGGCCTTCGTCGGCCTGGCGCGTAACAGGGTCAGGGCCGGCCTGTCGATGCTCGGCATCTCCTGGGGCATCGTCTCGGTGGTTGTCCTCCTCGCGTACGGCGAAGGCTTCAACCAGGCGATCCTGCGCGGGTTCCAGGGTGCGTTCGGCGACGGTGTCAGCATCGTGTTTCCCGGCCAGACCAGCATGCAGGCTGGCGGCGAGCGTGCCGGCCGTCCCGTCCGCCTCCGCTTGAGCGACGCCGAGATCCTCGACGACATCCCCCTCGTCAAGGCGTGGAGCCCGGAGTACATGCTCGACCTTCCCGTGTCGTACGGCGCGAAGCTCGCGAGCTACCGTGCGCGCGGCGTCGCCCCGTCCTACGGGACGATGCGCACGCAGCCGGCCGCCTCCGGACGGTTCATCGACGCCGAAGACGTGCGCCTGCAGCGCCGCGTCGTCTTTCTGGGCAGCACCGTGGCATTGAAGCTCTTTGGCAACCTGCCTGCGGTTGGCGAGACCGTCCGCATCCGCGGAACGGCCTTCGAAGTGATCGGCGTTCAGAAGGAGAAGGTGCAGCTCTCGAGCTACGGACGCCCGGACAAGGAGAGCGTGTTCATCCCGTACACGACGGCGGGGCAGCTGTGGAACACCGAGTTCGTCAACGTCCTCGTCTATCAGGCGCTGGACGCGACACTCGACGCGAAGGCGACGCGGCAGGTCAAGGAGGCGCTCGGCAAGCGGCTGCGCTTCAACCCGGACGACGAGCGCGCCCTCAATATCTTCGGCTCCGCCGAGTCGCAGAAGATCACCAGCGGGATCGTGCTCGGCCTGAAGCTGGTGCTCGGCTTCATCGGCGTTCTCACGCTCGCCATCGGCGGCGTCGGTGTGATGAACATCATGTTCGTTTCGGTTACGGAGCGAACCCGCGAGATTGGTCTTCGCAAGGCGCTTGGCGCACGCAAGGGAGCAATCCTGCTCCAGTTCATGCTCGAAGGGCTGGCGACGACGTTCGCCGGCGGCGCCGCCGGCATCGCGATCTCATACGCCATCGTCTGGCTGATCAGTCCGAGACCGTTCCTGTCGGAGCTGCTGGACGACGCCTCGCGATCGGCGGACATCTACCTGCTGCTGACCGTTGAACTGGTCGGGATCTGCGCGGGAATCCTCGTCTTCGTCGGGATGATCAGCTCGTTCCTGCCCGCTCTTCGTGCGTCTCGCCTGGACCCTATCGAAGCGCTTCGTTACGAGTAATCATTCGTTAGCTGGTTGACGAGATCCGACGGCTCAACCACGCCGGTTGTACGCACGTTGCAGAGCCCCCGTGAATACTTCAACTGACTGGGCGCCGGACACGCCAAAACGCCCATCGATAACGAAGAAGGGAACACCGCGTGCTCCCAGCGCGTGGGCTTCCTGATGGTCGGCGATGACGTCGCGTTCGTAGCGAGTGCCGCCCAGCAGTTCCTCGATGTTGCGAAGTCCCGCCTCCGTACCGAGCGCCGTCAGCGACTCGTGGTCGAAGAGCGATCGGTTCTCGGTGAAGTGGCCGCGAAAGAGCCGTTCGATCACGGCATCCTGAATGCCCTGCTCGCGCCCGAGATGCACGAGGCGATGCGCGTCCATGGTGTTGCCGGTGTACGAATCGAGGTGATACTCGAGCCCGTCCACCGCGGCGAGCTGTTCCAGATGCTCCTGCGCTGCGACGACCTCCGGCTCGCTCATCCGGTACTTGCGCATGAGCATGTCGCGGGCCCGCACCGGCTGGCCCTTGGGCATCGAGGGATCGAGCTGAAATGAGCGGTGGACGGTTTCGACGTCGTCGCTGTACTCGAACGCCGCCAGCGCCTTTTCGAAGCGCCGCTTCCCGAGGTAGCACCACGGACAGACCAGATCGGACCAGATGTCGACGCGCATGTCAGTAATCGACCAGCAACCGGGCGGCGCGCTCGATCTCGGCCTCGGACGGAAGGAAAACCGCTTCGAGCGGCGGCGAGTACGGCACCGGCGTGTCGAGTGAGCCGATGATTCGCACCGGTGCATCAAGAGACTCGAACGCCTCTTCCTGAATGATCGCCGCCAGGCTTTCGCCGATTCCGCCCGTGCGGGTGTCCTCATGCACGATCAGCACGCGATTGCAGTGGCGGGCGACAGTCAGCACCATCGTCCTGTCCAGCGGCGCCAGCGATCGAAGGTCGAGGACGCTTGCCTGAATGCCGTCCGCAGCCAGCCGGTTCGCCACCCGCAGCGCCGTATGAACGTAGGCGCCGTACGAAACGATCGCGAGATCGTCACCCGCGCGGCGAAGGGCCGCCTTGCCAATTGGGAGAGGAGCGGGTGCTTCAGCAGGCAGCCGCTGCTTGATCTGTGGATCGCGATAGAGCGCGATGTGCTCGTAGAAGAGGACTGGATCCGGATCGAGCACCGCGGCGGCCATCAGGGCACGAGCGTCCTCAGGCGTCGATGGCACGACGATCTTGAGGCCGGGCGTTCGATAGAACCACGCCTCGGTGTTCTGCGAGTGGTACGGGCCCGCGTGACGCAGTCCGCCCCACGGCATCCGCACCACCATCGGCACCTGTCCACCCCACCGGTACCGGATCTTGGCGGCGTTGTTGACGAGCTGATTGAAGCCGCTGGCCACGAAGTCGTTGAACTGCATCTCGCCGATCGGTCGCTGGCCGGCGAGCGCGGCGCCAACGCACACGCCGAGGACGCCTCCCTCCGCTAGCGGCGAGTTCACGATCCGGTCACCGAACTCACCGAGCAGCGGACGCAACAGCAGAAACGCGTTGCCGTATTCGCCGCCGACGTCTTCGCCATAGACGAACACACGCGGGTCCGCGCGGAGCGCATCGCCGATGCCGAGCGCGATGGCGTCCAGGACTGTCCTGCCGTTTCGATCGGGTGGAGACCCGGGATCCACGGGCGGCAAGGGAGGATCGAAGTCTGCTTTCGCGCGTTGGTCAGGATCGAGCGGTTCGACTCGCACGCGCGGCGGATCGTCTGCCAGCACGCCCGTCCCCGCGGCGGCCGGTGACGGCCATGGTCCGTCGACCACGGCCCGCGCTTCGGCATTGACGATGGCCTCAGCCTCGCGCTCGAGCTCGTCGAGATCGCCTGCGCGGATGACACCTTCGTTCTTCAGTGTCGCCGCATAGCCCGCGATCGGATCCTTCGTGTACCAGAACTCGTACTGCTCCGCGTTGGCGTACGCGCTCTCGCCCGCCAGCTTCGGGTAGTCCCAGCCGATTGGCGGCTCCTTCCCGAGATACAGCATGTCGTCGTGGTGCGCGTGGCCGCACATCCTCATCGTGACGAGCTCGATGAGGGTGGGCCCATGGCCCTCGCGCGCACGATCGGCGGCCCACGTGAAGGCCGCCGCGATGGCATCCGGATCGGTACCGTCGAGTGTGAGGCCGCTGATTCCGTATCCGATGGCCTTGTCCGCGAATGCCCGAACCGCGGATTGCTCGCGTACCGGTGTCGACAGCGCGGTCTGGTTGTTCTCGACGCAGAACACGGCCGGCAGGCGCCGGGCCGCGCACAGGTTGATCGCCTCGTGCCACTCTCCGAGTGACGACCCGCCGTCGCCGATGAAGGAGACGGCCACACGGCCGCTGCCTTCACGCTGAAACGCCATCGCCAGGCCGGCAATGGTGAGCGTGCTGATGCCGAGCGGGGCAGCGGCTGGCAGGATTCCCGACGACAGGTCGCCGATGTGCAGGTCCCGGCCGTTCATAGGCGGACCATCCTTGGCCGCCTGCGCGTTCAACACCATTCGTACCGTAGCGCTTGTCCGCGGTAGCGCGGAGCGCGAAGCTGGATCGCACCCCATGGCCAGTGCCACGCCAAGGTCGCGGATCATCGGCGCGACGATATCGCCGCGCCATTGGCCGTCGTCTCCGCGCCACACGTCGCCGCGGCGCAGCCGGATAGCAGCCGCGTAGATCGCTTCCTGCCCGAGTGAGCGAAAGCCCTTCCCCTGGAACGGGACACCCTGATACGTGACCTCGCCGCTCGAGAAGAAGTGTTTCAGCTTGTTGTCCACCGCCCGGGTGAGCACCATGCCGCGCAGGATTTCGCGCCGCTCGGCAGCCGTCAGCGAGCGGGCGATGGCTTCGCGCGCGAAGAAACCATCACAGGCCTCGAGCAGCTCCTCTCGGGCCTGCTGCAGACGCTGCACCGCCGTGACGCGTGGCGACGTTTCCGGAACGTCCTCCGGATCGAGCCGGCTCAGTTCTCTTTCAAGGGAATCGTGAAATCGGGCCCCGGAGTCTGGGGCAAGATGAGGGGTCGATCGAATGGCGGCCTGCACCAGCTCCAGCGCAAACGGGAAACGATCGAGGACGAATGCGCTGAGCCGCTCCGCGAGTGCCGACGAAACCGCCGCCGATGGCCGCCCCACATTGAAATGCTACCGTCACTTGGGAGCTGACTTGACCGATTCGCACTTCAGGGGCTGGGCGAAGCCCGGCCCGGTTCCTCCTGGTTCTCTCTCTGGCGTTCAGGTGCCCGATGGCGAAACCCTCGACGCTATCAGCGGTCACTTCCGCCTCTTTCAGCTCGAGCGTGGCCACAGGTTTTCCACGGACGACGTGCTGACCGCCTGGTACGGAACGACGTGGGCTCCACGGACGGCGACGGTTCTCGATCTGGGCTCAGGGATTGGATCGGTCGGGATGATCGCCGCGTGGCGAATGCCCGGTGCGCGTTTCGTGACGATTGAGGCGCAGCCGGAGAGCGTCAGGCTGTCGCGAAAGTCGGCCGAGTACAACGGCCTGACCGTGCGCTACCTGATACGCCAGGGCGACTTCCGGGAGTCAGTCGTGCTCGGCGTCGCGGAGAAATTCGACCTCGTTCTCGGGAGCCCGCCGTACTTTCCGGTCGGCACCGGCATCGAAGGCGACCATCCGCAGAAGGTCGCCTGCCGGTTCGAGCTTCGCGGCGACATCAGGGACTACGCCTCCGCGGCGGCCAAACACCTGGCCGCCGGCGGCCTGTTCGCGTGCGTCTTTCCTGAGGAGCAGCGGGCGCGGGTCGAGCAGTCGGCCAAAGACGCCGCGCTCGTCATCGTCCGGCGGCGCCCTGTCGTCTTTCGTGAGGGCGAGCCGCCGCTGGTGGGGTTGTTCGCGATGATGCGCGCATCGGATCTGCCCGACGCGATGCACGGCCGGACCTGGATCGAGCCGCCGCTCGTGATCCGAAGCTCTGATGGCACGGTGCATCCGGAGTACGCGGCGGTCAAGCTGGCGGTTGGTTTTCCGCCGTGAGGGTCCCGCGGTTATGCCGGCTGCATCAGTGCGCTGGTGACCGCCTTCGTCATGTCCGCGGTTGTCGCCTTGCCGCCAAGATCCGGCGTTCTGACGCGGTCGTCGGCGATGACGGCCTCGATCGCCCGGAGGATCCGCTCGTAGGTGTCGCGCTCTCCGAGATGGTCCAGCAGCATCGCGCCGGCCCAGATAGCCGCGATCGGGTTGGCGATGCCCTTTCCGGCGATGTCAGGCGCTGAGCCGTGGATCGGTTCGAACATCGACGGCGTCGTCCGGTCAGGATTGATATTGCCGCCGGGCGCGACGCCAAGGCTGCCTGAGATCGCCGACCCGATGTCCGTCAGGATGTCGCCGAACAGGTTCGACGCCACGATGACGTCCAGCGTCTGCGGGTGGGTGACCATGCGCGCGCACAGCGCGTCCACGTGATACTTCCGCAGCTCGACGCCTGGGAAGTCTTTCGCGACGTCAGCCGTCACTTCATCCCAGAGGACCATCGCATGCTGCAGCGCATTTGATTTCGTCGCGCTGGCCAGCATCTTTCTTGGCCGCGTCTCCGCGAGCTTGAACGCGTATCGGACGATGCGCTCGATGCCGCGGCGCGTGAAGACGCCGGTCTGCTCGGCGAGTTCGTCTGGCGTGCCGCCGTGGAGCCGGCCGCCGATGCCGCAATATTCGCCTTCGGAGTTTTCCCGCACGCAGATCATGTCGATGTCCGCGGTGCCGCGGTTGGCCAGAGGGGACGTGATCCCGGAGAGCAGTCGCATCGGCCGCAGGTTGACGTACTGGCCGAGCCGCTGACGGAACGGCAGGATCAGGTCCCGCGCCGACACATGATCGGGAACACGCGGATCGCCGATGGCGCCGAGGTAAATCGCGTCGAACTTCTTGACGCGCTCGAGGCCGTCCTCGTCCATCATGCGCCCGGTCTTCAGGTAGTAGTCGCACCCCCAGGGCAGCTCGGTGAACTCACAGCGGAAGCCACCCTGTTCGGCGGCCATGTTGAGAACGCTCATCCCGGCCGGGATGACTTCCTTGCCGATGCCGTCGCCGGCAATGACTGCTATGCGGTATGTCTTCATGCGTTCCACGCTTCTACAGGATCGGGAGTGTCTTCCGGCGCGCCGTTCGCGATCAGGTCGCGGACGAACCGGTTCTGCTCGTCAACGGCAATCATCTTCGGCTCGACCCTCTCGTCGGTCAGGCAGAACGCCACGATGATCACCTTGTCGCCGGCATGGAAGTGCCGCGCGGCGGCACCGTTGATGACGATCTGGCCCGAGCCGCGCGGCAGGCTGATCGCGTAGGTATCGATCCGGATCCCGTTGTTGATGTTCCAGATCGCCACCCGCTCGCCGGGGATGATGTCCGTTCGTTCGAGCAGGTCCTGATCCACGCCAACGCTGCCGACGTAGTCGATGTCGGCGCCGGTGACGATGGCACGATGAATCTTGGATTTGACGATGGCGCGGAGTTTCATGACTGTGAATTCCTGGCCGGGCCGCACGTGATGTTGTCGATCAACCGCGTGCTCCCGACCCACAGGGCGCCGGCGACGAGGACGTCTCCGGCAATCGTAACCACGCGCTGCAGTTCAATGGGGTCCACCACTTCCAAGTACTCTAGCCTGAGCGAGGCGTCTGGCGGAATCACCGCCGCCGCCCGGCGCTCGACGGCGCGGGCGTCCCGTTCGCCGGCGGCGATGGCGCGCTCCGCTTCGCGGAGGGCCCGATACAGCGTCGTGGCCTTCGACCGTTCCTCCGGACTCAAGCGCGCGTTGCGGGAGCTCAAGGCGAGGCCGTCGGCTTCGCGCACGGTGGCCACGCCGGCGATCTGAATCGGCATGTTGAGGTCGCTCACCATCCGGCGAATCACCGCCAGCTGCTGGGCGTCCTTCTCACCGAAATACGCGACGTCAGGCTGAACGATCTCGAAAAGCTTCGTCACGACAGTGGCCACGCCGTCGAAGTGGCCCGGGCGGAACTGTCCGCAGAGCCGATCGGTAATCCGCTTGACCGTGACGGTGCACACCGGCTCCGCGGGATACATCTCTTCCACCGGCGGTGCGAACACGAACTCAACGCCAAGCCGGTTGCAGATCTGCAGGTCGGCGTCGAGCGTTCTCGGATATCGCTCCAGATCGTCTTTCCGATCGAACTGCAGCGGGTTGACGAAGATGCTGACGATGATCCGATCGCCGTTCTGGCGGGCGACCTCAATCAAGCGGGCGTGACCCTCGTGCAACGCGCCCATCGTCGGCACGAAACCGACGCGCCGTCCGGCAAGGCGATGGCCGTCCCTCCACGCGCGGACGCGTGCGATGGAGCCGGCGACCTCCGCGCTCATTTGTCGTGATGTGGAGCGGCCCCGGCCGGCACCGGGCTGGCGCGGTGCGGGTACTGGCCGGAGCGCACGTCCGACGCGTACTCGCGCGTTGCGGCAACGACCGCATCGCCGAGCCGCGCGTACTGATGGACGAACGAGGGCACGAATCCGTCGAACAGCCCGAGCATGTCGTAGCTCACGAGGATCTGCCCGTCGCAATCAGGTCCGGCGCCGATGCCGATCGTGGGAATCGACAGCTCGCGCGTGACGGTCGCGGCGACGTCCGCCGGGATCGATTCCAGGACCAGCGAAAACGCTCCGGCGTCCTGAAGAGCCAGTGCGTCTATCATCAGCGCATCGGCTTGCTCCGGCTTCGTCGCCTGCTTGATGTAGCCGCCCGCCTGGTGGACCGACTGCGGCTGCAGGCCAAGGTGGCCCATCACCGGAATGCCGACGTCTACGAGCCGCTTCACGACGTCCGCGACTGGACGGCCCCCTTCGAGCTTGACGGCGGCTGCGCCGCCTTCCTGCAGCAGACGGCCGGCGTTGCGGACGGCCTCCGTCACGCTGATCTGAAATGTCAGGAACGGCATGTCGGCGATGACGAGCGCGCGCTCGGCACCGCGGCTGACCGCGCGGGTGTGGTGCACGACCGCGTCCAGCGTGACCGGGAGCGTGGTGTCGAGGCCGAGGATCACCGTTCCGAGCGAATCGCCGACGAGCAGCGCGTCAACGCCGGCACGATCGAGGAGGCGCGCCATCGTTGCGTCGTAGGCGGTCAGCATGACGATCTTCTCGCCCTGACGTTTGCGGGCGGCGAAGTCTGGAACGCGAAGACGTTTGGAATCCATGCGAATACTCTCGTTCAGTCTCTGTTCGTGTTTACTGTTCGAGCGCTCGTTCGACCGCGAGGGCCGCGTGTTCCGCCAGCCCGCGCCGCTTCGCGATGTCGAGCAATGCCCGTCCCGAGGCGCGATACAGGTCCGCAACATACCGCGGGCTGGTCTCCAGCGCCTCGAGATGAGTCCGGACAGTCTCAGCGTCTCCCCGCTGGACCGGTCCAGTCAATGCCGCTTCGGGTCCCATCTCGAGCGCATTCTGCGCACTTGTGAGACAGAGCGGGCGGATCGCCTTCAGCGCCGCTGGTCGATCCACCCCGGCTGCCCCCATCAGGACCACCGCCGCGTCAATCGCGGCAACCACGGCGTTGCTCGCCATGACGGCTCCTGCATGGTAGGACGCAAACCCTTTCGGCCGGATCCTCAGGGGCGTTCCCCCTGCCGCGATGACGAGCTGCCCGGCCCAGTCGATGGCCTCGGCATCACCGCCAACGGCAAAGCTGGCGCCCTTGAGCGCCACGACGCCTGACGTCGGATCGGCAATCGTCTGAAGCGGGTGCAGCACTCCACACGAAACGCCGCGAGCGGCGAGTGCGCCGAGCAGCTCCGGACCGTGCGCTCCCGACGTGTGCAGCGCGACTCCAGCGCTCATGCCGGCCGCTGCCAGTTCCTCGGCCACCGGCACGATCGCCTCGTCCGACACCGCGATGAGCACGTGATCGGCCACGGCGGGCACCTCGGCGATGCGCACGGCTTTTACCGTGGGAGAAATGAAGGACGCCGCGCGCTCGGCGCGGGCAGCAGTTCGCCCGCCGATCGCAACCGGCGGCAGCCCCGTTTCGGCCAGAAGCCGGCCGAGCGCCTGTGCGACCCGGCCGCTTCCGACGATCGCCGTGCGGCGAGGGGTCATTTGATCGTCGCGAACGTTCGGGTCAGCCAGGCCGCGAGCGCAGTCGGGACATCGGCGGCCAGCTTGCGATCGGGAAGGGAGCCGTATTCGCGGAACTCGCCGGTTACCGCCGGCACGAGGAGGTGATTGACGCCTTTGATAATCAGCAGCTCCACCGACGGCGAGTCGCTTTCCTTGTTCGCGATCTGGGCGAGTCGCTCCGCATCGGCAACAGGCACTTCGTGATCCAGTCCGGCGTGCGCGAACAGCATCGGCTGGCGAACTTCCTTCAGCGTCTTCGCCGGCGAGAAGTTCAGCACGCTCTGGAACCACGGTGTGTCGGCCTGCGTCCGGATCTCGCGCGGAAGATCCGCGAGACCCTTCTCGGATCTGACCGCGGCGATGATCTGCTTCTGCAGCGTCTCTCGCTTCAATCGCTCCTCGGGTGTGAGATCGAGCTGGTCGAGCGTCCGTTTCTGCAGATCGAGCACGAGCTCGGCTCCCGTGCTGGCCGGAGCGCCAATCGTCGCGAGGGCCGCAAAGCGCCGCTCGCGCGAGGCGGCAAGCATCGCAACCCAGCCGCCGTCACTGTCGCCAATCAGCGCAATCCGCTTCGGGTCGACGTCCTTGCGCTCGAGGAGCCAACGCAGCACTGTCCGGGCATCGTCTGCGTAGTCGGTGATCGTCGCGGACTCAGACCGTCCGCCGCTCTGGCCGTACCCGCGCTTGTCGTAGCGAACCGCGAGGAACCCGGCGTCCGCAAGCGCGCCGGCGAGCTGTCCCATGACGGGGATGCCGACAACGTATCCGTCCCGGTCGTTGACGCCGAAGCCGCTGACGATGATGACGGCTGGCAGTCGCGCTCCCGGGGCGGCGGATTTCGGGCGTGTGATAGTGGCGCCAAGATTGAAACCGGTGGCGGGAATCGTCACCGCCTCATCGCCAGGATTGCTGTGGACCTGCGTGCGCGTCGTCACCGATGCGAGGTCCACCCGCATGATGTCAACGCCCTGACTTGGCACCCGCACGCTCAGCAGGTTGCCGTCAACGCCGGTGGTGATCGTGACCGCCGTGTTGGAGCCTGGACTCATCAGGAGGACGTCGTAGCGTCTGGCGTTGAGAAACTCCGAGCCGAGCTGCATGCGTTCGTTCTGCACGTTCAGCAGCCGGACGCCGATCTCGGTTTCCGGGATCACGAGCATCCGGACCTCGCTTCCCGGCGCCGTCTCGCCGAGCCGCCTGGCCAGCGCGACGTACGAACCGACGATGCCGTTGGCGTGGAGAAGCGCCCGCGGGTTGAGCGCCGTCGTCCTGGTGCCTGTCTGGCTCGATTGGGTCGTCGCGTTATTCCCGGTGACCGTCGTGCGAATCGTCACGTCGCCACCGTTGACGGTGCCGAGCAGTTCGAAACCCAGCGGCGCGCCATCGGGACCGTAACGGAACTCCGAGCGTCGAATAGTGAGGTTGGCCGGGGCGCCTACGCGCCCTTCGCTTGTGACGGTGAGGCCTGAGGCGTCCTGCCGGACGGTGACGTCCTCGCGCCCGATCGGATTGCCACGAACGAATGTCGTATAGCCCGTGGCACCCGTGTCCTGCGCGGCCGCAAATGCAGGCGCGATCAGCAGAAATGCCCACGTACAATAGAGAAGCCGCAAGTAGGGCCGCATCTACCTTGAATCCTAGCAGTTCCCGGACTGACCCCGCTGACCACTCCGCCGTGCGTGAGGGCGCCGCAATCGGAGCCGTTGCCCCACGGGCGCAGATAGCCGTGGCTGGGCCGGATCGCGCCGCTTACCTGCAGGGGCTGCTCACCAACGACATCCAGGCGCTGACGCCTGGCACGGGTTGTTACGCGGCCTGGCTCACTCCCCAGGGGCGCATGCTGACTGATATGCATGTGCTTCAGTCGGCGGGGATGATCCTCCTTGACCTGCCGGCTGACCTCGCGTCTTCGACGCTCGCCCGTCTGGACCAGTTTCTGTTTTCCGAGGACGTCCGGCTCGAGTCGCTCGAGGAGTCGATGACCAGCGTCTGGGTGCACGGCCCACGGGCAGCGGAGGTCATTACTGCCGTAGTGTCCGGCTTTAGCCGGACCCTGAACGACTGGGCTGACTACGAGCACGACACCGCCACGTTCGACGGCAATCCGGTCTCGGTCGCGCGCATCGATCAGCTCGGCGTTCCGGGCTACTCCGTGTTTCTTGCGCGCACGGCCGAAGAGCGCTTTACGGCGGCGGTGATTGCCGCCGGCGCGCGCGTTGTCCCTTCAGAAGCGATACACGCCGCGCGCATCGAGGCGGGCTATCCCGTGTTTGGAGTGGATATGACCGACGACACGATTCCACTCGAGGCCGGAATCGAGAATCGCGCCATCTCCTTCACGAAGGGATGCTTCGTCGGCCAGGAAGTCGTGATTCGTGTGGTGCACCGCGGCGGAGGACGCGTCGCGCGCAGGCTCGTCGGCCTGAATCTCGCGGAGACGGTGAGTCCCGGCGCGAAGATTTTGTCTGGCGCGAAAGAGATCGGGTTCATCACGAGCGTCGCGGTCTCACCGGACCGTGGCCCGATCGCGCTTGGCTACGTCCACCGGGACTTCACGGCGGCCGGAACCACCGTGCAGGTCGACGGGCGTTCCGCCGTCGTCAGCGCTCTCCCGATGAAGTGAAACTCCCCCGCCTTTCCTAATTTCGGGTATGCCACGTGCTTGGTGAGAAGAACTGATTCTCCGAGCCTGCGGAATCTTTGAGGTAACAGGCCATTGGTCTGTCCCGGTCACGGTATGTGGTGACCGCCGCGACGAGTGGCGGGCAGGAGCCGGATATCGACAACCACTTACGAGGAGAACACCATGGCCCAGGCGACTGCTACACCACCACGCAGCGAGCAGGCAGCGGACAAAGCCGCGATTCGCCCGTTTCGCTTCGAGGCTCCGGAAGCGGAACTGACCGAATTGCGCCGGCGCATCAAGGCCACGCGGTGGCCCGAGAAGGAAACCGTCTCCGACTTTTCGCATGGCGTGCAGCTCGCCGTCATGCAAGCGGTCGCGAGGTATTGGGCGACCGACTACAACTGGCGCACGTGCGAGGCGAGACTGAACGCGTATCCGCAGTTCATCACCGAGATCGATGGCCTGGACATCCATTTCATTCATGTCCGATCGAAACATGACAACGCGCTGCCGCTCATCGTCACCCACGGCTGGCCTGGGTCGCCCATCGAGCAGCTGAAGATCATCGATAGGCTGACCAACCCCACGGCTCACGGCGCCAGCGCGTCGGACGCCTTCCACGTGGTGATCCCGTCGATGGCTGGCTACGGGTTTTCAGGCAAGCCCACGACGCCCGGTTGGGACCCCGCTCGCATGGCGCGCGCGTGGGTGGAGCTGATGAAGCGCCTCGGGTACAGCCGGTTCGCGGCGCAAGGCGGTGATTGGGGTGGGTTCGTCACGAACCTGATGGCGCAACAGGCGCCCCCGGAGCTGATCGGCATCCATGTGAACTTCTCCGGTGCCGCGCCTCCTGAAGTGTCCAGCGCGCTTCAGTCCGGCAAGCCGGCGCCGGCGGGTCTCTCGGCTGAGGAGCGGCGGGCCTACGACCAGATGGCGTTCCTGTACCAGCACGTTCCAACGCAAATCATGATGGCCGCACACCCACAGACCCTGTACGGGCTGGCGGATTCACCCATCGCCCTTGCCGCCTGGATGATCGACCACGACGTGGCCAGCTACGCGCACATCGCGAAGCTCTTTCTCGATGGGGAGCCTTATGGCGACCTCACGCGGGACGACATCCTCGACAACATCACCCTTGCGTGGTTGACGAACACGGGCGTGTCCTGCGCTCGCCTCTACCGGGAGTACAAGGGCGCCTTCTTCATCGACTACGACATCTCGGTTCCGGCCGCTGTCAGCGTCTTCCCTGAAGAGGTCTACCAGGCTCCGCGGAGTTGGACCGAGCGCGCCTACAAAAAACTCATCTACTTCAACGCCCTCGACAAAGGCGGGCACTTTGCTGCCTGGGAACAGCCGCAACTGTTCGCAGAAGAAGTTCGGGCAGGACTCAGATCACTGCGCGGATAGCAGCCTGATCAGCTCCTCGTCAGCAGGCGGAAAGCCTAGAGAGGGCAGATCGGCTCGACGGACCCATCGCATCTGCTGGCCGAGCAGCGGCCGGGGCTGGCCGCGCAGGGTGCACCGGTAGAAATAGAGGGCAACCGTCCGTTCCGGGTAGGCGTGCACCGTCTCGAAGACGAGATCGTGCACGTCAACCTCAGCGTCGAGCTCCTCGCGCATCTCGCGTGTCAGCGCGTCGGCGTGGCTTTCGGCCGGACCGATCTTTCCGCCAGGAAACTCCCACATTCCGGCCAGGTGCACGCCGTCGGGACGCCGCGTGACGAGGAATGCGTCGTTCTCCTCGACAACAGCAGCAACGACGACGATTGTGGTGGTGGATGTCACACCTGGCTTGACTGAGCGTCGAGCGCGAGGCGGACTCGCTCGGCAAGCGCCGCTGGCGTGAACGGTTTCTGCAGGAGCGGCACACCGGCCCAGAAGTTGCCGTGCACAGCGGCGGCATCCTCCGTATAGCCCGACATGTAGAGCACCCGCAGATTGGGATTGAGCTGAAGCAGCCGCGCGGCGAGGTTCGGCCCGCTCAGGCCAGGCATCACGACGTCTGTGAGCAGCAGATCGGGCTTGATTCCTTCGCTCTGCATCCACTGCATGGCGCTATCCGCGTCCCGGGCCTCGTGCACCGTATAGCCCCGCCGCCGCAGCGCTTTGGCAGCCAGGTCGCGGACGCCGTCGTTGTCCTCGACGAGGAGGATCGTCTCCGTGCCGGAGTCCTTCCGGATGTTGACGACCTCGCGGACGCGCGGCGAATCGGTGGCCGTCGTCACTGGCAGATAGATGCGCACAGTCGTGCCTGTGCCCTTGCCGGTCTCGAGGGAGATGCTGCCGCCGCTCTGATCGACGATCCCGTACACCGTCGCCAGGCCGAGGCCCGTGCCCTTTCCCTGCGGCTTGGTGGTGAAGAACGGTTCGAAGGCGCGCTCGCGCGTTGCGGGATCCATGCCCGTGCCCGTGTCCGTGATCGACAGCATGACGTAGAAGCCCGGTGCGAGCCTGAGCCCCTCGGTGCGAAGGCGTGGCTCCGTGAGCGTCACGTTCGTCGTTTCGATGGTCAGTTCGCCGCCGTCCGGCATTGCGTCGCGTGCGTTCAGCGCGAGGTTGACCAGGACCTGTTCCATCCGGCTTGCATCGGCCTTCACGCGCGCCAGGTCCGGCGCCAGGCGCACCGTCGTCCGGATGTGCTCGCCGATCGCCCGCGGCAGCATCTGCAGCAGGCCGGAGACCGTCTCGTTCAGGTCGACCACCGTCGGCGTGAGGAACTGCTTCCGGCTGAACGCCAGGAGCTGGCGTGTCAGCGCGGCGCCGCGATCGGCCGCCTTCCGGATTTCGCTCACGTCGCGATGGATGGCGTCGGTCTCTTCGAGATGCTCGGCAATCAGGTCGGTGTAGCCGATGATTGCGGTCAACAGGTTGTTGAAGTCGTGGGCGACGCCGCCGGCGAGCCGGCCGATCGCTTCCATCTTCTGCGCCTGCCGCAGCTGTTCGTCGCGATCGTGCAGGAGTCGCGTTGCCTGCCACGTTCGCAGCGCGTACCGGATGGAGCGCTCGAGCTGCGCAGTGACCATCTGCTTCTCGACGTACTCAGACGCGCCGGCGCGCGATGCCTCCTCGTCCAGGGCGAGACTCCCGTAACCGGTGAGGAGGATGAACGGTTTGTGCGCGCCGCGGCGGCGTGCCTCGGTGATCAGGTCCACGCCGGTGCCGTCAGGCAGCTGCTGATCGATCAGGTAGATGTCGTGTTCGTCCTTGCGGATGCGCTCGAGTCCGCTGCGCATGTTGGGCACGACGTCGAGCGCGGCGCGGAACCGCGCGTCGGCCAGAGCCATCTCGATCAGGCCGCGCGCCTGCGGGTCGTCGTCGACGATCAGCACGCGGATGGTGTCGAGCTCCGGCAGCACACGTGAGCCCTCAGCCTCTCGACTCGCTGTCGCGGGTACGTGTCCCATCGCCCGATCTAACCACGCCGCCAGAGCAGCGGAGCTCATCAACAGCGAATATTTTTGCGTCTGCGGATCAGTCGCGCACAGGTGATGACAAAACGGGGAACGAGGTGCACAGTTTCGTCATTGGACAGGCGTCGCATTTCGGTTTTCGTGCGACGCAGATCGTCGCGCCGAAATCCATCAGCGCCTGATTGAAGTCGAAGACACGCTTGCGCGGCACCATCACCTCGGAGATCGCCCACAGCTGCCGGCGCATCGCATGCGCCTTGATGTCGCCCGAGGCGACAAAGATCCGGAAGAGGACGCGGGCGACGTTGGTGTCGAGAATGGCGGCGCGCTGACCGAACGCGAAGCTTCTGATCGCGCCGGCCGTGTACGCGCCGATGCCCTTGAACGACATCAGCGTGTCGTGATCGGACGGCAGCGCGCCGCCGTAGCGGGCGACCGACTCACGCGCGATGGCGTGCAGGCGGCGCGGACGGATGTTGTAGCCGAGCGGCCGCCACGTACGGGTCACGTCCCGGATCGGCGCCGAGGCGAGCGCTTCGAGCGACGGATACTTCTGCAACCACTCGTCGTATTTCGGCAGCACGCGGTCGACCTGCGTCTGCTGCAGCATCACCTCGGACACGAGGATGTGGTACGGATCGTCAGTCTGCCGCCAGGGCAGATCGCGCCCGTTGATCTGGTACCAGGCCAGCAGCCGGCGGCGGAAGCGTTGGCGTTGTCGTGGATCGGGTAAGGGGACGCGCGTCATCGGCCTCTTATAATGACCGAGTGGAGTCCGCCTTCAGGCGGATTCTCTCGACGGATGAAGATCTACACGAAGACCGGCGACGCCGGCGAGACATCGCTGTTCGACAACTCGCGCGTGTCGAAAGCCGACCCGCGCGTGGATGCGTACGGCGAGGTCGACGAGGTGAACGCCGTCCTCGGTGCCGCTCTTTCCCAC
>DATLLQ010000143.1:0-6747 GCA_035537775.1 Vicinamibacterales bacterium
GGTCATCTCGTGGATGCCGACGTGCGCGTTGTCGCGGATCAACTGCCAGTTGAGGCGTCCGTTGGCGTCCAGCGCGAAGCTGCCGCTGCCGCCTTCGTGGCCGGTATCCGTCGCGCCTGCGGCGTAGCCCTGCGCAGCCGGTCCGTTGACGGCTCCTGCGTTCCCGCCCGAGAAGCCGCCGCCTCCGTTGCCCATGAAGCGCCCGTTCCAGTTCGACAGCGGAATAGCCACCCAGATCCGCACCTTGTCGTTTGCGGACGGATGCGTGGTGATTGCCGTGATGCGGCAGAGCGCCGGGTTGCCCGGATCGACGGCCGCCGATTCGATCGTCGTGTTCGGCAGCGTGACCATCGCCAGGCTCTCGCACGATCGCACCGGTTTGGCGTTGGCGATCAGTGCCTTCGGCGGCGGACCCGCGGGAGCGCCGCCACGGCCGGGTCCGGCGACAGGTGCGCCCGGTGGAACCGTCCCGCGGCCCCGGCCGCCACCCGGCTGGTCCTGCCCGCTCACGGCGGTCGTCAACACCAGGGACATGAGAAGGACCAACGTACGTGGTGGTGGGGGCATGGACTAGACCTCGAGAAATGGGGCAGGGCCCGGCGGCGGGGCCAGCCACTGATGATCCTTGAAGACCGCCGCGAGCTGCTCTCGAATCCAGAGACTCCTCGGTTCGTTGTCGAACCGCCGGTGCCAGTGCAGCTTCAGATCGTACGGCAGATCAAACGGCGGCAGCGCTGCGGCGACCTGTGAGGTCAGCGACGCGAAGCGCGTGACCACCGCGTACGGCAGCGTGGCCACGAGCTGCGATTCCATCACGATGAACGGCACGCTCAGCACGTGAGAGGTATACACGGCAATCTTGCGGCGCATCTTCCGGCGCTCGATAAACCGCTCGAGCACTTCCTGGCTTCGCCCTTCGCGCCGGACGACGATGTGCTCGGCGGCAAGAAAAGCGGCCATGGTGAGCCGGTTCCTCCAGAGCGGGTGCCCCGACCGCATCAGACACGCGAATCCGTGCCTCGAGAGCCTCCGCTGCCGGAAGTTTCTCAGCGCCAACGCTGGATAGAACCCGGCGGCGAGGTCGATGTCACCGTTCTCCAGTCCTTCCGCAAGCAGTGCGTCCGTCATCGAGACCGTACTCACCGGGCACTTTGGCGCATGCCGGCGGAAGTGCTCGATGATCGACGGGAAGAACGCCATCTCGGCGATGTCGGAAACGGCCAGCGTAATTGGCCGCGTGCTGACTGCCGGATCGAAGTGTTCGCCCCTGAGGAGGTCTTCCTGCAGGTGTTGGAGATGAGACCGCGCCGCCCGGACGATGGCGTGCGCGCGCGGCGTCGGAACGATGCCGCTCGGGCGGCGGACGAAGAGCGGGTCGTCGAACGTTTCGCGGAGCCGACGCAGCGCCTTGCTCACGGCGGGCTGACTCATCCCCAGATGACGGGCGGCGCGGCTGACGCTCAGCTCGTCGTAGAGCGCGACGGCGATCGGCAGGAGATTGAGGTCCGGGGTTTTCGTTGTCACAAATCGAACGACCGGTGCGGGGCATTATGACCCGGCACGTGCCCGTGAGACGTGGGCCCCAGCCTCGCCGGTCGGTCGCCACGATGTCAATCGCGAATATCCGTTATACGGGAGCGGAATACATGGAGGGCGCGTCCGTGACTTACTTGACGCGCCTCCTCTGCGACGACTTTTCGTTTTCGAGGCACATCTCATCGACGAGTTCGGTGTCGAGCGTGATCTGCTGCGGCGCAGTCGACGAACTTGTTGATTAGGCGCATCGTTGACCTGCTACGGGTCCCTGATGATGATCTGACCGTTGCACGGTTTCTCTTGTCCACCTATCGTTACGAACGCGTGGAACTTCTGTTGGCGCGTGAATACACCTTTTTTTATCGTCGAGGGTTTGCTTGTTGCGTCAAAGGGGCCTCCGCCCTCCATGAACGGCGAGGGCCGGTAGACGACGGCAAGGCCGTTCTTCCAGACAACCTGGTCTCCACCGTCGACAGTCAGTGGCATCGGCTTGCACGTGGCAACGCCATCCTTGATCTCTATATCCAGTTCGCGTATCGCCATAGACTCAGCCTCCGTTCGTAAAAGCGTCAACTGGCCTTTTTTCCCGTCATCTCCCACGTACGCGGGTAAGCCGGGTCCTGGCGCAGACGGGTCAGATCGGGATGCCGCTCAATCACCGCCTTCGAATAGCCACCCTGCGCGGCTGCCCGCAGATCGCGCAAGGCGCGTTTCCGATCCCCGGCCCATTCATGAATCAACGCCGAATTGAAGTAGACGATCACGTTCGTTTTGGCGCTCTCGAGAGCCAGTGAGTCACCGATTTCGCGCAACGCTTCATCGGTGCGACCGCTCTCCGCCAGCAAGTAGGCCCGGTTTCCCCGCACCTCGGCATCAAGGGGACTCACGTATCTTTCCTCGTCTGCGCGCGCCAGAGCTTTCTCGTAAGCCGGACGCGCATCGTTTTCCCGGCCTGCCCATCGATACGCCCGCGCCAGGCTGCTCCAGACAAGCGAGTCGGCTCCAGCCAGCTTGACGGCCGCCTCCATCGCTGCGACCGCATCGCTTGATTTCCCTTCGAGGATGTAGACCCACGCCAGGTTGTTGTACAAGTCGGCATCCGGCGACAAGTCGGTTGCCCGTCTCAACTCCGCCTCCGCGGCGGCGAACTGCTCCTGTGCCAGGTAAACTGCGCTCAGATTGAGAATGGCATCGCGATTCGCCGGTGCCAGCGTGACTCCGTTGACGAGACTCTGTTCCGCTTCGCGATAGCGTCCTTGACGGTACAGAAAGTTCCCCAGCACGACGTGCGCTGACCAGTGCCGCGGGTGACGGGTTACCGCCTCGCGGTACATCGCTTCCGCCTCTGCGACGGCGCCGTCGCCCTGGTACGCCGCAGCGAGCAGTCTGCGTCCGTCGGGCACGTCCGGGTCGAGGCCGAGCGCAGTCTTCAACTCCAGAATGGCGCGCGGGTATTGACTGCTCATGACATAGAGCCGACCCCTGATTACCCGGGCCCGCGCGTTCCGCGGGTCGGACGTCACCGCCCGGTCGATGCTCTCCTGCGCGAGCTGCAGGTATTTGGCGTCGCGGGTGGCGAGGTACTGCATGCGGTACGCGTCGCTCAAACCGGCCTGGGCGAGAGCGAATCCGTTACGCAGACGGGTCGCGCGCTGAAGCGCGTCGATCGCCATCGCCAGGCCCCGTTGTCCGTGCGCCAGATATCCGCGCCCGAGCAGGTATAACCGTTCGGCCTCCGTCGCATCGCCGCCGCCAGACCGCACCGGTGGCGCGGCTCCATCCATTTCGAGCAGTTGCATCACCGCCTGCGCTACCGCATCGAGCACGCTCGCATTTGCCGTTGCGATGCTCACTCGCCGACTGGTTTTCAGTCGAACGCCCTGGTCGGACAACTCGTTCAGTCCGACCGTGACATCGGTGCGACCGTTCGCGACCGAGAGACGGCCGCCGATGAACAACGAGGCGCCGAGCGTGTGCTGGGCAAGAGCAGGCGTGTTCACACCCGTGTTGATGACTTCCTCTGTAGGAATCACGTACAGCCCGCGCTCATGATTGGATACCGACCCCAGGCGATCGATAAGTGCCGCGGTGAGACCCAGCGCGAACGTGTCGCCGTCGGGCGCTGCAGACTCATGGGAAAATGGCAACACCGCCACGATTCGTTCGGCGTTCACCGAACGGACGATCCCCGTCGTCGATTGTGCGGGTTGATCAATCAACGCCGTCGCGGTCCACGCCACTGCGATGGCGCCGATGAGGGCGGCCGCCGCGATCGCCCATGGTTGTCTGCGGGGTGTGCGCTCGATCGCTCTGACAACGTCGGTCGCGTGCCGGAACCGTCGATCCGGGTTGATGTCGAGACACCGAAGGATAGCGGCCTGCCAGCGCGGATCCAGGCTCGGGACCAGTTCGCACGGTGGACGGGGGGCACGTCGCAGCTTGTTGACCGCCAGCAGCAGTGGCGCATCGAGTGTGAACGGATGCTGTCCGGTGATCATCTCGTAACACACGACGCCCAGCGCGTAGATATCCGACGCGCGCGTGATTCGCCCGCCCAGCAGCTGCTCCGGAGCCATATACAGCGGCGTGCCCCAGCGACGCGTCTCGGTGGTCGACGACACCAGCGTCGATCCGACGGGCAGCCATCGCGCGAATCCGAAATCCGTGACGACGACACGATCGCCGCCGTGCGGTGTCGAAACGAGCATGATGTTGCCGGGCTTCAAGTCTCCATGCGCGACATTGGCGGCGTGGGCGGCGTCGATGGCCTCGGCTATCTGCTTGACCAGAGCCAGCGCGTCGTCGGCGGCAATCGGACCCCGCTGGAGGCGAGCGGTGAGCGTTTCCCCCTCCAGCAGCTCCATCGTAAAGACCGGTATTCGCGTTCCCGACCGGGTGGGATGCGGGTAGACGTCGTACACGCGGCACACGTTGGGGTGGCTGATCTTCCGCGCCAGCTGTAGCTCGCGTCGAAGCTGATCCATCAGCACCTGGTCCGAGGCGCGAATCGCGCGCACGGTCTTCAATGCCACAGGTTCACCGCGCAGCTCGAGGTCTTCGGCTTCGTACACCTCGCCCACGCCTCCGTGTCCAAGGAGGCGCCGGATTCGAAACCTCGAGGCCACCAGGTCTCCCTCCGAAAAGGTCTGCGACGGGACCTGGTCGGTAGTGATGGCTTGAAGCAAATCAGGAAACTGCTCGAAGAACTTCAACGCGGAATCGTAGTTGCCCAGTAGTTGCTCGATTTGCGCGCGAAGGGCCGGATCTCCCTCGGCAACCTCGTCGAGCAGTGTCGAGCGTTCGGCGCCGTTGAGATCGCACAGCCGTCCGATGATCTGGTTGATCCCGGTGCTGTCTGTCCCGCGGTTGTCCATAGCCGTCCCCGGCGAGATCACTCCGACGGACGCAGCCTCGCGTAGAGCCACGCCTGCGCCGCAGCCCATTCGCGATCGACCGTACGTGCCGACATGCCGAGCGCTTCGGCGATTTCCCTGGTGGTCATTCCGGAAAAAAAACGCAGCTCGACGATCCGGCTTTGGCGGGGGCGGAGTTGCGCCAGCGCAGTCAGCGCGTCGTCGAGAACGATGAGATCATCGGCCTGTACGGGGGTCAGCGTCGAGTACGGCAGCAGGCGATCGGCAGACTCGATGCGCACATGCGGCCGGTCATGACCCCGTTTCACCGCCGATCGGTTCCTGGCGCTGTCCACCAGGATTTGGCGCATAAGCAGAGCAGCGACAGCGAAGAAGTGCGACCGGTTCTTCCACGCCTTCGACCGCTGGCTCGCCAGCCGCAGGTAGGCTTCGTGGACCAGAGCGGTTGGCTGCAGTGTATGACTGCTGCGCTCGGTCCGCATATATCGAACGGCCAGACGATGGAGCTCTGCGTACACGAGTGCCATCAGCTCCGCATCGTCGTGCTGACCACTGCGAAACTCCGTCAACCGCTCGGTAATACGGTCGCTCGAATCCTGACTCATTCCGGCCCGGCGATTCGCCGGCGAAAAAAGCGGCCTATTGTATCAGGACCGCCGCTGGCGCCCCGCCGCGGTCAGCGCGAGTCCGATCGACCATTGCGTTCCCGGTAAATGAACCGTCGCCCTGACGAATCACCGACCGGATACCACGTCGCGATGGGCACTGGTCGGCCTGCGCGCGCTTGTCCGAAAGAAACCCGTTGTTGGCGCCGCCCCGCGGGCCGAGGCACGGCCCGCGTGAACCCGGAGAAATAGACTGTCGACCGGTCCGCGCTCAACACCCGAACGATCATCGGATCACTGCAGGGACTCGCCAGTTCGAAGACATAGGTACCGGGCGCCAGCGCAACATCTGGAAGCGTGACAGGCACGTTGAACACGATACGCATCGACCGGTGCTCGTCGCACGGGTCCAGTAACCTGGGGACGCCTGCGGTCAGGATGATCAACGCTACATTCGACCGGAACGAACAACGAAGAGCCATAGGTCCGCCTCCCTGCGGTTCGATCGACGGCAGGTGGCTACACCGGTCCCTACCGATCTGGTCTCGACTGGAAAAGCGAAAACAGGCTGAAATTTCCGTCACGAGAGTCCGTGACGGGCCGTCGGTGGTGCCACCGTCTCGCCGATTCCGAACACCTTGACGGTCTCGGGCTTCCGCACGATCATCCGCTTCGTGAAAGTGGCCATGACGATGCGGCGCCTTCTGTCGGGCACGATGGTGGGGGCCTTGACCTGCGGCCTGATGCAGGCGCAGACGGCTCCCCAGGCGCCGAACCCCGACAGCTTCTACAAGCTGGGACCCGATTCGCTGGAACAGGGCGGCGTACCCAGAGGCGAGATTCGCGGGCCGTTCACGCTGCCCAGCAGTGCCTATCCGGGGACGCAGCACACCTACTGGGTGTACGTGCCGGCGCAGTACACGCCGTCGGAGCCGGCGAGCCTGATGATTTTCAACGACGGGCAGGCGTTTAAGAATCCCGCCGGCAACATCCGCGCGCACAACGTGCTCGACAACCTGATCTTCCGCCGGGAGATTCCGGTGATGATCGCGGTCTTCATCAATCCGGGCCGCACGCCTGAACAGCCCGAACCGACGCCGCAGAACTGGGGCGACAAGGATACGAACCGGCCAACGGAGTACAACACGCTGGACGACCGCTACGCCCGCGTGATCGTCGACGAGCTGATGCCGGCGCTCGGCAAGGACTTCAACATCTCGACGAATCCTGAG
>DATLLQ010000144.1:0-34901 GCA_035537775.1 Vicinamibacterales bacterium
TTCATCCCAGGCGCCATGAACAGACGGATGAAGTCGTCCTGCTTGCCACCCATCTTCTTCTGCACGCTGGTGTAGTAATCGATCGCATTGCCCGGCGAGATCGCGGTGTCGTTCCAGCCGTGATACATCAGCAGCTTGCCGCCGCGCGCCTTGAACTTGGTGAGATCGGGGTTGACGGCGTTGACGATGGCGCCGACCTTCTGGTCGACGAGCGGAAGGTCCTTGTTGACATCGAACGTGCGCCAGTCCCACTTGGCGTCGTTGTAGGCCACCTGGAACGAGCCGACGGAAATAGCCGGCGCGTTCTGGCCGCCGACGTAGCCGGCAAACCCTGGCGCGCCGCCGAGCTCAGCGCCGGGGACCTTGCCAGGGAATACCACCTGGCCCGAGCTCGTCTTCACCGGCTCGTAGACGCGCTTCAATGCGGCGGCCTGCGGCGCAGTCAGGCAGCTGTCGCTGTCCCCGGCCTTGCACTGCAGGGAGGCGACGTCGAACGTGCACTTCGTCGGGTCGTTGAGCACGCCGTCGGTGACGCCGTCGCGGGCGTCGCAGGCGTTCACCATCGCCTTGTTCACCATCTCCAGCTTTGCCGCCGGGACGGCCGAGGCCGGGTCCTTGAGGACGGGCGTTGAGACCGCGAGGTCCCACGCATGGAGATGCGTCTGGTAGTTGGCGGGCGCGCCGGCGAGGATCGCGTCGAAGTCCTCCGGATATTTCTGCGCCGACATCAGGCCCTGGCGCCCTCCCGTCGAACATCCGTTCCAGTACGAGAGGCGGGGTCCGCGATCGTAGTACTTCGTCATGACCGCCTTCGCCTGCACCACCATCTCGTGCACGGCGCGATAGGCGAAATCGGTGAGCTTCTCGGGATGATCGATCGCGAAGAGGGCGTTGCCGCCCTTGTGGCCGGTGTCCGTTGACGCCGTCGCGTAGCCTTCGGCGACCGCGGTCGCCATCGCGGCGTAGCTGATCACGCCGGCCCAGCCGCCGTTGCCCACGGCCTGGAACTTCCCGTTCCAGTTCGATCCCTCAGGCAACCAGACTTCGATGTCGATGACCGAGTCAGACGAGGGCTTCAGCGTCGCTGCAACGCGGCAGTGCGCCGGAAGTATCGGCCCTGCAGCCGCCGCCGGCGCCCCAGCGCCACGACCGCCGCCCGCAGCACCACGTCCCGCCGCTGCTGCGCCATCACCGCGACCGCCACCGCGGCCCGCACCGTCGCCGCGGCCGCCTGTCGCAGGGGCAACGGGTCCTCCCGGAGGCCCGCCGGGAGCCGGCGCTACGTACGGACCCGCCGCGATAAGCTGCGCGGACGTGATCGTGGTGTTCGGGAGCGTGAGCGTTCGAAGCGACTCGCAGGGCGCGGCCTGAGCCAGCGCGGCCACGAGTCCCAGTGCGGTGACTGTAATCATGGCCGCATATTGTAGCGCCGGCCGCTAATTCGATGGCTTCTCGGCACTGTCGATGACGATGACCTCGACCGGCGCGGTCACCGACTCGAACCTCAGGCCGATCTGTTCCTGAATAGCTGTGAACAGCCCTGGCAACTTCGCGTCCGCCGCCGGCGGCGGCACCTGAATGCCCATTCCGCGGAATTGCGAGTCGTCTGGCGTCCAGTTCAGCGTGAAGTCGAACCGGCCCTGCAGCCCGGTGCGATCGATGACCGGCCGATCCAGCACGTTGCCCTGCATCACCGTCGCAAAATCGCCCATGGTCGCGTTGCTGACGAACATGACGCCCGGCGCCTTGAATCCCGCGCCAGGCGGGCCGTTCGGATTCGTCTCGTTCCTGTTCATCTTTGGTCCGTTGCTGCCGACGACCAATGCATAGGCCGGAAGATTGCGCTTCTCGCGATGCGTCTTCAGCGTGAAGCGCTCCTCGATGAGATTTCGGAGCAACGCTCGGAACTGGGTCATGCTCGGCACGCCCGCTGCCTGAGGGCGTCCAACGATGTCGTACTTCTCCGTCTCCATCCACGGCGCCGCGCCAACGATCTGCCGCGCATGCACGTCGTAGGCGAACCCCATGAGGTAGCTGAGCGTGGTGTTGAACGTCACGACATCAGGTGGCCTCATCGTGATGCCGGGACCGCCCGGACGCGCAGGATCGCTTGGCTTGATCGTCGCCACTTCGAACGTCATCGGCGCGTCGGCAGCCAGCGTCTTGGGCGGCGCCGGGATTGGGAACGCCGTGTCCGGGGTGGCACGGACCAGAGTTATTGGCGTCGAGCCTGGACCCTGCGTAAATGTGCCAACGATCGAATTGCCGTCCGGGCTCAGCTTCCCGTCGACGGTGATGCTCGCAACCGCAACCGCGAGTCTGACGGCGCCTCCCTGAACGGTGATCGTTGCCGGGATCGGGTTAGGCGCCTGATCGATGCTGTACAGCGTCGCGCTGAGCGTATTCCCCTGGCCCGACGCGGTCACGACAAAGACGAGGCGTAGTTTTTCGGCCAGAGTTCCCTGCCACTGCCCTACGAGATTCTGCGTCTGGGCACCGACGGCGCCGGACAATAGCAGGACCAGGACCGTCGTCCACCGCATGAGCGTCTTCATCGAATCTCCTTAAGGTCCACCTGAAGGCGGACACTACGACGTGTTTCGAACCACTGCTCAACGAGCAACGCCACCGGTCCGACCACGAACAGCGCGTAGAACGGCGCGTAGACGATTTCGTTGAGGCGCATCACCGTTTCGGTGGCGGCGATCAGGAACACGACCAGGCACTGCCCCTTCACCGATTTCACGGTCGTCTTGGGGTCGGTCACCATGAAGAACACGAAGAGCTGATACATCGGCCCCGTGATCGGTGCCACGTTGGCCACCCACGGGGTGGCGGTCCACCACGAGCGGAAGACCGAGAACACGAGGAACGACAGCACATACGTCACGGAGATGTGCAGCCGTCCGACACGCCACACGATGATGGTCCCGAGCAGCCAGATCACCGCCATCGGCGCAACCACGTTGCCCCACTGCACGCTGAGGACGGCCACCGTGGCCGGAGCGAGAAACACGACGGCGCTGACACCGAAGTTGGTCGGGTTCCACAGGTGACGGCCGCGGAAGCGCAGCACGTACTTGGACGTGATCGAAATGAGACTGGTGAGGACGTACGGCCAGAAGAACGGTGAGCGGACAAGGATGCCTGCGCTGATACCGCTGATGTACGCGCTCGCCGGATGCGGCCAGGCCCCGTATGTCAGGCGCCCCATGACGAGCTCGGCGCCGATGGCGGTGACGATCGCCAAACCGGTTCGCTCCCAGCCTTCGAGAATCCCGAACGACACGTGAGCCGTCAGCAGAATCGACGTGATCAGCAGCGGCGGAAGGAAGCGATTGTCGATCGCGAAGAACCGCTTCCACGGCGCAACTGCGCTGGCACGCGGCATCGCGCCTGCCTCGAGCGGAGTCGAGGAGCCTGCCCCGAGCCCGGTCGAGGGGCTGGTCTCAACGGCCACCGGACGCTCCTTCCTTCACCTTGTGCAGCCGGTCGATCGCGGGATGCTCGATCGTTTCGGTCGCACCCGAGGGCCAGCGAATCACGACGCGATCGACGGCCGTGGCGGCGCCAAGCCCGTAGTGCACGCGCCGCATGTTCTGCGCGCTGAACCCGGTTGCCGCCGCCACGATCTGCGCCTGCCTGCGGCCGGCCCAGTGCAGTTCCACATGCGCGCCGATGGCGCTGCGATTGCCCGTGCTGCCTTCCAGCTCGAACTGAATCCAGTGACGCCCCGGCTCGACCGCGTTGCGGTACACGAGCAGCGGCCCCTTCTGGTTGGCGACGATGACGTCGAGCATGCCGCGATTGCCGAGATCGGCCAGCGCGACTGCGCGCCCGTCGAACGTGTCGGTCGCGCCGACGACCTGGGCGACGTCGGTGAGACGGCCCGCGCCGTCGTTCACCCACAGGCGCTTCCGCTCGTGCCCGGAGAAACTGCGGCCGCGCATCGCCGGCCAGTTCTTCGCGTCGCCGATGATCGTGCTGTGGCCGCCCGCGATCACCCCGAAGTCGTACCAGTAGTCGCCGCGATTGCCTGTCGAGATGTATCCGTTCGTCAGGTAGATGTCCTGCGTGCCGTCGTTGTTCAGATCACCGAACTGCGCGCCCCAGCTCCAGCCGCCAAGGTCCACGCCGAGCGCGGGCGCCATGTTCTCGAAACCGGCAGGGTTCCGCGCCGACGCGGGCACCCAGAGATCGTTGCCCTGCACCAGATTGCCGGGCTCGGTGATGTTGGTCTTGTAGATCGCCAGGCGGCCGTCGTTGAACACGTCTCCAACGGAGGCGTTCATTCCGCTCTTGGGCGTCATCCCGACTCCCGTGTTGGCCGCCACGTCGTCGAATCGCTTGCCACTGCGATTGGCAAACAGCTCCGACACCCCGTAGTCATTCGACAGGAACAAGTCGGGATATCCGGTGCCGTGCAGGTCCGCGGCAACGAGCGCCAGCGTCCAGCGGCGGCTGCGAATCCCCATGGCCGCGGTGCGATCCTCGAACGTGCCGTCGCCCCGGTTGCGCAGCAGATACTTGCGGCCGCCGTTGTTCGCGTACTCGAAGCTCTCCGGCATGATCTTCGTCGTGTCGAGCTTCCAGAGGTCGACGCCGTCCGGCCAGTACCCGGCGATGAACAGGTCGAGATGGCCGTCGCGGTCATAGTCCAGCCACGTCGCGCTGTTGGCGTTGACCCACGCCGGGAGGCCGGCGCGCTCGCCCACCGCGACAAACGATCGGCCCTCGATGTTGCGGAACAGTTCAGGGCGTCCGTACTTGTAGACCAGGACGTCTTCCCAGCCGTCGTTGTCGAAGTCGCCCCACACCGAGCCCATGGAGACGCCGGAGCCGCGGCGATTCAGGTCGGCCAGGCCGACGGTCTGCGCGACGTCCGTGAACGTGCTGTCGCCGTTGTTGCGATACAGCCGATTGAGGCTGTCTTCGGCGCTGTTGGTGACGTAGAAGTCCTGCCAGCCGTCGCGATCGAAGTCGGCGACGGTGACCGAGGCGCCCATCGCCGCCACCTGCGGCATGATGTGCTCGAGCTGTGCGTCGAACGTCGGCGCCTGGTGCGTAAACGTCACCCCCATCGCCTTCGCCGATTCCTTCAGGTGGAAGCCGTACCGGGTATCAGCGCCCTCGTCGTCCGGAAGGACCGGGCGCCCCTCGGCCTGCCTGTTCAGCGCGTAGACGGCGGTCAGCGACGCCACGAGGACGAACGTCCACGCGACCCACGCGATCCGCTGCCTGAGGGGTAACGCCATTCACTTGCCTTTCACCAGGGAATCCCGAGCAATGGAGGATCACACTTCGCAAGGGCGGACACAATAGTCCCTACAGACTAGGCGGGCGTTTGGAGTCAGTTCCGTTTTGCCGGGGTCAGCGCGTTCAGGAAACGCTCCGGCGTCACGTAGCGCGTGTGGTACTGCTGCCAGTCGCCCGGATACCGCCGGTACACCGGGTCGTCCTCGAGGGCGAGGCTGGTCGTCCCCGACCCATAGGCCGGCTTGTCGTGCGACGGCAGCGGCAGCACCGTCTGCGAGAAGCCGGTGTTGTAGTCGCCGTCCTTCTCCCATCCGTCGCCGATCAGGACGAAGTCACGTCGCCATCCCTGTGCGACGGCTGGAGCCTCCTTGAACTGAATGCGCATCTCGTCGCCGGCGTTCATGATCACGTAGCGGTCGTCCACGCGCTCGATGAGTTCCCGGACGTCGCCGAAGCGGGTGTGGTAACCAGTGAGATCGCGCCAGCGCGGCGACGTCGAGGCCACGCGATCGTATGCCGGGGTCTCGGGTACATCGCCTCGTGTCGAGACAGTCTGTGAGAAGCCCCGATAGCGGAGGTCCGCGCCCGAGACGGCGATTCGCGTCGTGCGCACCGGAGAGTCAGCACGCCGGCCGAGCATCAGCGAGTCCCAGTAGATCTCGAGGTTCGTCCGAAGACGGAGCCGCTGCGCGCCCTTCGCGCCGTTCAGATCAATCACCAGGGTCTTGTTCTTTCCGGCCGGGAAGCCAAGGTCTCCGTTCACCACGCGCCACGTCCCGTCCGGATTCCGCGCCTCGAGCGACAGTCCGCGCGGGGTGATGCCCGCCTGCGCAATCGCGACGTTGATGCTGCTGTCGGTCGGATAGATCCAGCCGCTCGCGAGCAGCACGTCCGCGCCGGCATCGTCCAGCTCGATCTCGACGAAGTGATCCTCGGCGATCCCCTGGTAGCGGCCGCGCGAGAACGTCGCGAGGTACTGCCCGTCACCCTTCGCAACCGTCCCTGTGACGTCGGTGCCGCGATGGTCCCATGCCCTCTTCACCGCGCGCATGCCGCTGACCGCGTGCACCTTCAGCGCCGGCGGCGACGCCGCCGAGAAGCGCTCGTCCACGAACACCTCGGTGTCGTCTGAATGATCGACGGCGAGCAGCGAGACGTGATCGAAGAAATGGGTTTCCCACAGCTCCGCGGTGATCCGCACGTCGTAGAGCCCGTCGCGCGGCACGAGCTGATCGCCCCGGAGCCGGACCCAGTCTTCCGTCTGGGTGACACCTGCGGTGTCCTGGGCGTTGATGCGCAACCCCAGTGGCGATCGCCACAGGAAGTCGGTGACGAACACCATCCGGGATCCGTCCCACGCAAACACCCACGGACAGGAGCCCTTCAAGCGCTGCTCCGCAACCAGCACGCCGTCCACCTTCACGCCGAACTCCGCCTGTGGAACACCGTTGGGCCAGACGATCCGCGCGACGTCGATGTCCGTTTGCGTACCGAGTCCGACATGTACCGGGCCGCCGGTCAGCATCTGCTTCTGGAACAGCGGGCCAGCGCGCACCTCGACGTACCCGCCGACGCCGAAGGAATTGATGCGTTGATCGCCTGCCGTTTCCTGAGCGCGGGGACGAATCTCCTTCCAGTGGTAATTGGTCGTCCCCTTGTTCACGAGCTGCTGGACGCTGAACGGAACGCCGAACAGACGCACGGGCGCAATCGCCGCCAGGTCCAGCCGTCCATCCTTGTTGAGATCGCCCACAGGGAAGATGTTCCCGGCCATCAACTCGTCGAGCAGAATCAATCGGCCGCCGGTATCGCCCAGCCAGAGATGTGTCGCTTCCGTCCCGGAGGCGAGCAGATCAATCGCGCCGTTGTTGTCGAAGTCCGCGGCGACGAGACGCGACGCTGAAATCATCGGCTCCGCTGTCGGCCAGGAGCCGAGGTCCCGAACGGTCCATTTGCCGCCACTCAGGGACGCGCCACGCAGGACCCCGGTCCGCTCGAGCGCGACGATGTCGAAGGAACCGTCGCTGTCGATGTCGGCGACGGTGAACGCGACGGGAATGACGGACGCCTCGGGCAAGCGTACGAAGTCTCCAGCCTGGCGATTGGCGTACACCTCGATTCGGGCCGAGCCGTTGAAGATCGAGCCCAGAAAGGCGGCGTCGGGATCTCCGTCGCGATCCAGATCCGCCCAGGCGAACTGCGTCACGTCGCTGAGGCCCTGAAAGAGCGACGTGTCGGACGTCCAGCTCCCATTGCCGTTGTTGCGAAGAACGAACGGCTGACCGACATGCGGAGCGGCCACCAGATCGAGGTCTCCGTCCATTTCGATGTCGGCCGGCCAGATGCCGCGGCAGACGCAGCCCGCGGCGGTCTCGTCCTTCGGTGTCCGGTCGACAAACCGGCGATCTGCCTGCTGAATGAACAGCCGTATGCCACCGGTTCCGGCCACGATGATGTCCCGCCGGAAGTCGTTGTTGATATCAGCGATGGCGACTCCCTGAGCGTCCGGTGGAGCTCGATTGTCGAGCCGCGAGGGAAACGGCAAACGCACGCCCGGTTCGTTCACGACGCTGACGCTGTCGAACTCCACGGCAACAATGCGCGGTGCCTCGTCGCCGTCCGGCGGAATGGCAGCCAGCGTCACGACGCGTGTCTTCAGTGGTTCTCCGACCGGCTCAGTCGCGAACGAAATCCTCAAATCGCGGGGAGCAGGCGTGGACGACGGTGGCGTCAGCGCGAGAAATCGATCGATCGGCTCTGAAATCAGCTCGGTGGGTGTGCGGATGGCCCCCAGATCCTCGACGAACGACGGCACACGCGAGAGGACGTTGCGCAGCTGGGCTGTGGTCAGCGGCATCGCCTGCATATCGCCCGACGCGACGGCCTGTTGCAGCGCCTGATACTGCTCCGCGGCTACCGGAGGCCAGTTGGCAGCGGCGGGCTTCAGCCGCTCGACCGCCTCGTTGAGCCGCTGGCGATCCTGCACCCTCGCAGCGATGCGGGCGCGTTCGACGATAACTGCAACATTCTCCGGAGCAAGCTTCGCGAGCTCGTCCATCAGGGCCAGCGCCTGCTTGTCGCCGTCCGGCAAGGCTGCCCGCTCAATCTCCTCCGCCAGCGCAAACCGCGGGAGCGGGTCGTTGGGTGCAATCATCGCGGCGCGTCGCAGATGCGCCAGTCCTGCCTCGATCTGCCCCCGTGATATCTCCATCCGGCCGGCCAGCAGTTCGAGCGACGCGTTGTCCGGCATGAGCATCAGCGCCCGCTCGATCGGTTCAGCCGCAGCGTCGAGCTCGCCCTGCCGGAGATGCGCCAGTCCCAGATTCGCCCACCCTGCAGGCTCCTCCGGAACACGGGCCGTCACTTCCGCGAATTCCCGTTTCGCGTCCTCGAGCAGGCCGACGTCGAGTGAGGCGAGGCCGCGGTAGAACGCACGCGTCGCCTGCTCGTAGACCTCCGAACCGGGACCGGGCAGTGGGGCCTTGCGGCCGAGGAACCAATAGCCGGCGGCAGCAGCGACCGCTACCACAGCGGCCAGTGCGATGAGGATGAGCCTCTTATTCGACACCGAGATGCAGTTGACGTTCGAGTTCGACGAAACGCCGCGCCTCGGCGGGCGCCGGACGCAGCAGCGACACCACGATGGCCGTGGCAAACGACAGCGGGATTGTCACGATGCCCGGATTCCTGAGCGGGAACCAGGCCTCGGCGTGCTTGAGCACGTCGAGCTGGATGGTCGGCGACAGGTAGATCAACGTCAACGTCGACACGGTTCCGACGATCATGCTGGCCTGCGCCCCGGCCGTCGTCAGACGGCCCCAGAAGATGGACAGCACCAGCGCAGGAAAGTTTGCACTCGCGGCAATCGCAAATGCGAGCCCGACCATATACGCGACGTTCTGACCCTTGAAGGCGATCCCCAGCGCGATGGAAAGGCCCGCGAGCACGATGGTCGCCAGCCTCGCGACAACGAGCTGCTCGCGCTCATCCGCATCTGCGCCGCGCACGACGTTCACCCAGAGGTCGTGTGACAGCGTGGCCGCACCCGACAGTGTCAGGCCGGCGACGACCGCGAGAATCGTCGCGAACGCCACAGCCGCAATGAAGCCCAGGAACGAATTGCCGCCGATCCCTTTCGCCAGCAGAGGCGCCGCCATGTTGCCGCCGGCGTCAACGGCCGTAATCGCGTCACGTCCGATGAGCACCATCGCGCCAAAGCCGAGGATGAACGTCAGGAGATAGAAGAAGCCGATGAACGCCGTCGCGTATCCGACGGACGTCCGCGCCGTTTTCGCGTCCGGCACCGTGTAGAACCGCATCAGGATGTGAGGCAGGCCGGCCGTGCCGAGCATCAGGGCAAGACCGAGCGAGATCGCGTCAACGGGATCGCTGACCAGCCGGCCGGGGCTGAGCACGCTATCGCCATAGCGCGCCTGCGCCGCGGCGAACAAGGCAAGCGGGTTCATTCCAAAGCGTGACAGCACGAGCAGCGCCATCAGCGTGGCGCCGCCGAGCAGCATCACGGCTTTCACGATCTGCACCCACGTCGTCGCGATCATCCCGCCGAACAGCACGTAGGCCAGCATCACCATCCCGACGATCACGATGGCGGTCTCGTACGGGAGCCCGAACAGCAGTCGAATCAGGTTGCCGGCACCCACCATCTGCGCGATGAGATAGAAGGTGATCACCGCGAGCGCGCCGATCGAGGCCGCGATTCGGATCGGCGTGGCGCGCAGCCGTGCGGCGAGCACGTCCGCGAAGGTATACCGTCCGAGGTTCCTCAGTGGCTCGGCGATCAGGAACATCACGATGGGCCAGCCGACCAGCCAGCCGACGGAGTAAATCAAGCCGTCAAAGCCAGACAACGCCACGAGCCCGGCAATCCCGAGAAAGCTTGCGGCGCTCATGTAGTCGCCAGCGAGCGCCAGTCCGTTCTGGAAGGCGGTGACGCTGCGGCCGGCGGCGTAGAACTGATCGGTGGTGCGCGTCTTTCGCGCAGCCCAGACCGTGATGCCGAGTGAGAGGCCGATGAAGGCGATGAAGAAGACGATCGCGGTGACGTTGGGTTCGCCGAGCGCCGTCATCGTCTGCCTCCAGCGTCAGCCCGCGCGCGCAATCCATCGAGCGACGCGTCGTAGTGCGCGTTCGCCCATCGGATGTACGTCCACGTCAGCACCCACGCCACGACGATGACGAGTGCGCCGAGCAGAATGCCAAGGCTCAGTCCGGGCGCGAGCGTCGTGCCCAGCAGAGGCTTGTTGAAGGCGACAAGCAGGATGAACCCGAAGTATGCGGCCATCATCGCCACGGTCAACGAAACGGCGATGCGCCACCGCGCGGCTGAGACGGCTTCCAGGGTGGAGTGTGTGGGCATAAAAAAACTCCCAACCGCCAACCCGGATGGTCGGCAGTTGGGAGTTGGATTCTACTTCGTAGGGCGGGCCTTTACGCCTGCCGATACGACCTTACCGGTTGTTGCCCGGCTTCTCGTCCGGCGCGCCGATGCCCGACGAGCCGACGAACAGCTTCTTGCCGTCCGGGAAGGTGATGTCGCGGCCATTGGCGCGGTTCGAACCGTCCTTCGCCTGGAAGCCCTCGACGACGATCTCGGTGCCCTCGGGCAGTGAGTTCTTGTTCCAGCCGCGGCGCAGCAGAGCGTTCGGTGCGCCACCTTCGACCATCCAGCGCTCCACCTTGCCGTCCGGGGTCTTCACGTCGATGTGAATCCAGGAGTGCGGATTGATCCACTCCATCTTGACGACGGTGCCCTTCATCTTGACAGGCTTCTTCGCGTCGAACTCGGCCGCGAATGAGTGGTGCGCCATGACCGGTGCTGCAGCCGCGATAAGCAGCGCGGCGCCGGCGATAACGCTGAACAATTTCGTACGCATCGGGTTTCTCTCCTGCCTAGAAACTATATGTGACTGCCGTCCCGGATCGTCAAACTGAAGCGGTCCGCTGGACAGTATAGCTTAATCGCCGGAACCTACTCAGAAGCCTTCTTTTTCAGGTCTCCGTAGAGCAATTCTTCCGAGAATTCCACACACTTGTATTCCAGGAGCTGCGCGTTCGGCTCGACGCGACGATAGAGCGGCATGCTGATCGTCCACGGCCGGGTGAAGGTCTTCGGGTCCTCGATCCGCGCCGTGTAGTTCAGGACGTTGCCACCGGTGCCCGGTGCAACTGAGTACCGCTCGGTCACCACGAGCGCCTCGCTGTGGTGGTTGCCGGCGCGGTCGAACCAGGACAGGTCGTTGAAGCCCTTCGCCTCGATGACGAGCGTGTCGCCCTCCCACTTGCCGTTCGACCATCCCATCCAGCTGTCCACCGGCGCTTCGGTGTGGTTGCTCATGTGGACGATGCGATTGGAGCTGGCGTACTCGTAGACGAAGAGGATGTCCTTCTGCCCCTGAACGATCTGGAAGGGGTACGGCATGTAGGTCGCTCGCGGCAGGCCGGGCATGTAGCACTTCGCCTCGGGATCACCCTTTGGCCAGCTCGCCTGGTTCTCCGCGCGCTTCTTGAGACCAGCCGGCGTGTACGGGATCGTCCCGTTGTTGTCGGTCAGGACGGTCTGCCCCGCCGGAATCGCGAAGACGGCGCCGAGCTGCCAGAACGCAGTCGACGACGCCGAGTGATCCTCGAGGTTCCAATTGGCAGTGTTGATCGCCTGATAGATGCCATTGAGGTTCGGCCGGCCAGCGATGCGGTCCGGACGAGCGGGAGCCGCACCACGACCCTGCGCGGGCGCTGCTGCGCCACGCCCCTGGGCCGGCGCTGCCGGTGCCGGTGCAGCTGCACCGCCCTGACGCCCCTGCTGTGCCGTGAGGGTCAGCGTGACTGCCGCTGCCATCGCCATCGCTATGAATGCGCCTGTATACCGCTTACGCATGTGCCTAGGTCTCCTCTGAATCTCGTGGAAAAAAGCTATACGTGCCCGCTGCTTCTATCAAAGATGTCGCGCAGGTGTCAAGGAATCCGCCAGTTCTGTTCGGACGATGGCGGCTCCCGCTGCCAGCGCATGCATCTTACCGCGAGCGGCGGCCTGGCTGCGTGGCACCAGGCCGCAGTCCGTGGTCGGTTTGAGCCTCGCGGCAGGCACGTATTCGAGCGCCCGGCGGATACGTCCGGCAACGGTTTCTGGCGTCTCGACCTCCTCTGAGCCGACGTCGATGACGCCGGCCAGGACGTCCTTGTCGCCGGCTTCGCGCAAGACGGCGGGATCCACCCCGGACGCCGCACACTCCACCGAAATCTGATCCACGCCGCTGCGGGCCAGGAGCGGAAGCGTCGCACCGTAGTGACCCCAGCTGCTGTTCGTCGACTTCCAGGCCAGGACCAGCGGCGTGCCATACCCGTAACAGATATGTACGGCCTTCACCGAACGGACGCCATCCATTGCGTGCTCGAGTGCCTCGATACCCCACTGCCCCACTTCGTCGATGAACACGTTGAAGCAGGGCTCGTCGAACTGGATGACGTCGGCGCCGGCGTCAACCAGCGCGCGCGCTTCCTCGTTCAGGATGGCCGCAAACTTCATGGCCAGCGACTGATGGCTGCTGCCGTAATGCTCGTCAGCCACGTCGTCGGCCATCGTCATCGGGCCCGGGAGCGTGACCTTGAGGCGGCGGCTGGTCATCGCCCGCGCGCGGCGGCACGCCTCCACGAGGATGGGTTCGCGGCGCGCGACCTCGCCCACAATGCGCGGAACGGCCATTGATTCGGTGTACCGGCCGCCGCGGGTCTGTTTCTTCGCCGTCCGTTCGACATCTATTCCGGCGAGACCGCCGAGGAAGTCCGTAATGTAGTGCCGCCGCCGCTGCTCGCCATCGGTCACGACGTCGAGCCCCGCTTCCTCCTGGTCGAGAATCGCGAGCCGCACGGCGTCATCCTGTGCGTCGAGCAGTTCGGTGCCGGACAGCCGCCACGGCGCGCGCAGTTTGTTCGGCTCGGCGAGCCACGCTGGCTTGGGCAGGCTTCCGACGATAGATGTTTCGAGCATTTGAGAAATGACGATCGATGATTTGAGGATTTGATTACATCATCGATGAAATGGTCATTGGATCAATATCGACATCATTTGATCCAACGATTCCTTCATCGATGAATCAATCAAATCATCATTCATCATTCATCGTTCATCAATTCGTACCACGAACCGCCCCCGAGCGCGTCCATCCGCGAGCGTCGTGAACGCTTCCGGCAACGCGTCGAGGCCGATTTCCTGAACCGCGATCGCGAGGGCCGGCTTCATATCGGTGGCGAGCCGCTGCCAGACCCTCCGCCGGATCTCCATCGGACAGGTCACCGAGTCGATGCCGATCAGGCTCACGCCGCGAAGGATGAACGGGATGACCGTCAGCTTGAGATCGATGCCACCGGTCAGGCCGGTGCTCGCGATGCCGCCCCACGCAGTGGTCGTCTTCACGACCCATGACAGCAGCTCGCCGCCCGCGGCGTCCACCGCCGCGGCCCACTTCGCGCTCTCGATTGGCCGATCGCTGAACTCAATCGAGTGCCGTGACAGTACGTCCGAGGCGCCAAGCCGCCGCAGATAGCTGCCCTCCGCCTCTTTACCCGTTATCGCCGTCACGGTGTACCCGAGCGCCGCAAGCGCTGCGGTCGCCACGCCACCGACGCCGCCCGTCGCGCCCGTGACCGCTACGGGACCGCGCGCAGACGTGAGGCCGTTGTCCTCGAGACGCATGATCGCCAGCGCGGCGGTGAATCCCGCGGTTCCGAACACCATCGACTCGCGCAACGTGAGTCCAGAAGGAAGCGGCACCACCCAGTCTGCCGGCACGCGCAGGTAATGCGCGTATCCACCGTCGTTCCCGACACCGATCTCATAGGAGGTGGCGATGACCTGGTCACCCTCCTTGAAACGCTTATCCGTGCTGGACACGACCGTGCCCGATGCATCGATGCCGCCGATGCGCGGGAAAGTGCGGATGATCCTCGACGTCGTCGCCGCCAGCGCGTCCTTGTAGTTCACGCTCGAGTACGCCGTCTTGATGACGACGTCACCGGGAGTGAGATCGTCGATCGTCGTCTCCACGACGTGCCCGGCGATGTGCCCGTCTGCGTTGACGATCCTGAACGCGCTGAATGGTGACCTGCCCATAACGCCTACCCTCGATTCCGAATGTACTGCCGGTCGATGCGGAATGCGAGTGCGCTCATGCCGATCATCAGGAGGCCGAACAGGACCAGCGCGAGCGGCCAGCCGACCGAGTCGGCGAAGTGCTCACCGGTAAACCATCCGGTATACGCGAGTATTGCGCCGGTCGCCACGAGCAGCAGCGTCCGGCTCTGAATCGCCGCGCTCAGGTAGACAAAACCGCTGGCTGTCAGAATGAACAGGATCTCGAACGGCGTGCCCTCGACGATGTCGAAGAGGCCGTAGAGGAACGCGATGCCGCCGACGAGATGAATCGGCGGCGTGATCAGGCTGTGCGGCGTCCGATCGATGCCGATGGCCGCGAGGAGAAGACTCGTGCCGAGCACCAGCGCACCGCGCTCGTCGTCCAACTGCATGAGATCGAACGCCGTCATCCAGAACAGCGTGGCAAAGAAGACGGTCAGCAACAGCAGCATCGACTGCCGCAGCACATTGAAAATGGCGCCGAACTGGAACGCCACGACGCCGGCGGTGATGAGAGCGGCCCAGCGCGGGTCGCCGCCGGATCCGAATTCATTGAAGGCGACGAGCATTCCCGCGGGCTCGAGCACCGCTGCGATCAGGAAGAGCGGCGCCACGGCCTTCTCGAAGCGTTCGTCGCGGCTCGACAGCACCGCCAGCACACAGGCCGCGACGCCGGGGCCGAGGGTGATGATCACCCGGGCCGCGCTGTTCATCGTGCCCCATTGCGTGGCAATCAACGCCGCCACCCCGGCGAACACGAACGTGCCACCGAGGTAGCCGAGGACGCGCATCACAATCGTGCGCGCCCGGCTTTCGGGCTGTGTCGCAGCAGTCGGCGTGCCTGCAGACATCGCGGCGCCGATCTCTGCCGCGGTCAGGCCATGATCGCGCGCCAGCGCGACGATCTGATCGAGGGCCCGGGCCCGCCGTTCGTCGCTCATCAGCGAATCCAGCCGATCGGGACGACCGATCCGTAGCTGTCGCGGTGTGGAGCGGGAAGATCCAGCTCGATTGTCCGGCCGTCGCGGCCAATGGCGACGCGACGACGGTAGCTTCGGTTCATGCCGAACAGCTCGCCGACAATGCCGCCGGTTCCACCCGTGGACAGGCTCGTCACCTGGTAGCCGTCGGGCGCGACGGTCTCCGACGTCACGTAACGGCCGGCAAGCGCATCGACGATGACCGTGCGTGTCTCGCCTTCGGGAAGCGTCTTCGGCAGATCGACGGGGACCACACGAATCTGCTGCGTCGTGTGGTCGAACAGCAGGAGCGTCCACTGCTGGTTGTACGGGATGCCCTGGTTTGGATCCTGGGGACGAGGTCGCGCTCGAACGTCCGCTTCAAGCCGCCCATTGCGCGGCACGAACTCGACGATGACCTCGGGCTGCTTGTAGTCGTCTACCTTCAGCACGAGATCGTGTTGCGGCAGCGGCACGGTCCACTTCGGGATCGCAGTTGCCAGGATGAACAGCGCGGCCACGACCGCCGGCAACGCAAAGGCGGCAACGAGGACCAGGTTGTCCTTCAGGAATCCGCGTTTAGCGTTGGCCATCTCTATCGCGCGCGCTGCGGCTGCTCCGCTGCCCGGAACGCGCTGAGGATGTTCCGGATGGCGTAGTTCCCCTCGTGACACGCGTACTCGAACATCTCGTAGTCAGGGTCACGGATCAGCGGAAACGCCACCTTCCACGATCGCGTCCACGTGCGCGGGTCCTCGACGGTGACGGAATAGTCCAGCGTGTCGCGATCGCGCCGCGTGAACCGCTCGACGAGGCGGAGTGACTCACTGGTCGGGTTGCCGTTGCCGTTGCGCGCGAGCGATCCGGTCCTGCCGTTGAAGTTCGTCGTCTCGACCACGAGCGTGCGGCCTTCCCAATGACCGCGCGGGTCGCCCATGTAGGAACGAACGCCGGGCGACACATGAGGACGGCCGTCGAGCGGAACGATCCGCGTCTCGTGAATCATCTCGTAGCGAATCACGACCTGCCCCGGCGCCTGCATGATCTCGATGCCGCTGCTGTAGATGTTCGGCATCGTCGAGCCGAGCACTCCGCGCGTGATACAGCGGTCGTAGATGTTGAATTCCTGGGCCGAGGCGTACGGGACGCTGGGGTTCGTGGAGGGCCAGGCCTTGGCGCGACGCGCGCCATCCTCGGTCATCGGCGGCAGACGCCCGTCCGGAGGATCGACGATCAACGACGTCTGCCGAACCGGACGACCCGCCTCGAGCCAGTGCGATGGCGGGTTCACCCCTCCTCCGCCGCCTCGGCTGAACTGCTCCGCGTCCGCGTCCTGCTGCCGCTGAAGTCCGGACGCGAGCTGTTTGAACTCCGCGTCGGTCAGCTCCGCGCGCGTGCCGAATTGCGCGGGACGCTCGAACGGTACGTTGATCAGCTGGCCGCTGGGCCAGGTGCCCTGCAGATCGGGATCGCCCCATGGCGTACGCAGATCGCCCTGACCCGACACGACAATCGTGAGCCATGCCACGGCGCCAAGCGTCGTTGCGGCTGCGCGCCAGATCACCACGGCCGAAATGATACCGGGTAAATTAGTGGCCAGTCATGACTTCCGCCGTGCAACGAATGATCGAGGGCGCCCACCATGACCCGCCGGGGTTCTGGGATCGGGCTGCGCGCGAGCTCCCGTGGTTTCGCATGTGGGATCAGGTGTTCGAGGCGGGCGGCGCAGGCACCCCTAAAGAGGTGCCCTACCCGGAATTCCAACCGGCGTTTCGATGGTTTCTCGGCGGCCGGACAAACCTCGCCTACAACGCGCTGGACGTTCACGTCGCCGGCGACCGCGGCGAACACACGGCGCTGATCTACTTCAATGAGCGCGGCGAGCGCAGGCTGTTCACCTATGCGGAGCTGCTGCGCGAGGTCGAGCGTGTGGCCGCAGCACTGCGAGCGCTGGGCATCGGAAGAGGCGACCGCATCACCGTCTACATGCCGACGAGCCCTGAAGCGATCGCGCTCATGCTCGCCACGGTCCGCATCGGCGCGATCCATTCCGTCGTCTTCGCCGGCTTCGGTGCCCGCGCGCTGAGCGATCGCATCGTCGCCAGCGGCTCGCGCCTCGTCGTGACGGCGGACGTCACGTATCGCAAGGGCAAGAGCGTTCCGCTCGAGCCGATCGTTCGCGAAGCGCTGACGCTCGCGGCGAACGCAGTGGAACACGTCGTGGTGCTGCAACGCGAAGGACCCGCAGGGCACCCCTTCAGGGGTGCCACGAACGTCGGTTGGGATGAGTTCCTGCGCGCCGGTGAAGGTCATTCGGGCGCGCACGTGGAGATGGAATCCAACGAGCCGGCGTACATCCTCGCCACATCAGGCACCACAGCCAAGCCGAAGCTCGCCGTTCACACGCACGGCGGCTACCAGGTGCACATCGTCAGCATGGGGCGCTGGTGCTTCGGCCTGAAGCCATCCGATGTCTGGTGGGCGACGTCGGACATCGGCTGGATCGTCGGCCACAGCTACATGATTTACGCGCCGCTCATCGCCGGCTGCACGACCGTGGCGTTCGAAGGTGCGCTCGACCATCCCACGCCTGATGCCAACTGGCGCATCGGCGTCGAGGAGTACGGCGCAACCGGCATCTTCACATCGCCCACGGCCGTGCGCATGCTGATGAAGTACGGAGAGGAAGCGCTCGCCAGCGTCAATCACTCGCGGCTCGAGCGCATCGTCTGCGCCGGCGAGGTGCTCAACCCCCAGGCGTGGGACTGGCTGCAGAACCGCGTGCTCGGCGGACGCGTGCCGGTGATCGATCACATGTGGCAGACCGAGACGGGCGGCCCCGCGTTCGGCAACCCGTACGGTATCTCGCTGATGCCGATCAAACCGGGCTCCGCGACCATCCCGCTGCCGGGCGTGGACGCTCGCATCGTCACGATGTCCGGCGAACCGGTGGCCCCGAACGAGAAAGGCATCATGGTGCTGACGCACCCGTTCCCCGGCATGACGCCGGCGTTATGGGGCGAGGCCGATCGGTATCAGCGCGACTATTGGCAGAAGATTCCCGGCGTCTACTACTCCGGCGACTCGGCGTACATCGATGACGACGGGTACTTCTGGTTTTGCGGGCGGGCGGATGAAGTGATCAAGATTGCCGCGCACCGGATCGGGACAATCGAGGTCGAGAGCGCGTTCATCACGCACCCCGCAGTCGCGGAATGCGGAGTCGTCGGCAGGCCGGACGAGACGCGCGGCGAGGTCATCTCGGCATTCGTGGTGCTGAAGCACGGCCAGACTCCATCCGACGACCTGCGCCGGGCGCTGATCCGGACGGTCCGTCAGGAGCTCGGGGCTGTCGCCGTGATCGGAGAGCTGAACTTCGTCGGGATGCTGCCGAAAACGCGCAGCGGGAAGATCATGCGACGCGTGCTGAAGGCTGTCGTTCTCAACGTCGATCCAGGAGACATCACGACGATCGAGGACGAGGGGTCGGTCGAGGAAGCGCGGGAGGCGTGGGAGGAGCTGAAGGCCCAGGGCCAAAGGCCCTGAGCCCTTCGGCCTTACTGGTTTCCGCCCCGTCCGCCACCGGCGCCACGACCGCCGCCACGGCCACCGCGGCCGCCACCACCCGCCGGCTGCGCCTGCGGAACTCCCTCACCGCGAGCAGCGGCCTCCGCGCGGCGCTTCTCTTCGGCGCGCGATCCGGACAGCAGGTTGATCATCGCGTAGTTGCCTTCATGGCAGCCGTATTCGTAGAAGCCGTAGTCGTCCTCGCGCGGGATCGGCATGCGCATCGTCCACGGCGCGACCCAGTTCTTCGGGTCGTTGACGGTCATGCGGTAGTCGAGCGTGTTGGCATCCGCAAGCGTGAAGCGCTCAGTAATCACACCGACGTCAGAGAGCACGGCGTTCTGTATCAGCGACTGCGCGTTCAAACCGCGCGTCTCGACGACAAGCGTGTCGCCTTCCCAGCGGCCGACCGAGTTGCCCATCCACGACTTGATGCCGGCGCCGACGTTCTTGCGGCCGTCGGTCGGAATGACGCGCGTCTCGTGAATCATTTCATTGCTGAACGCGAGCCACCCCGGACCCTGCACGATGCGGTTGCCCGAGTTGTAGATCTTCGGTGTCGTCGAGCCCTGCAGGCCGAGGCTGATGCAGCGGTCGTAGTTGCTGCGATCCGTCGTCCAGTTCGCCTCGATCCCGTTCAGCAGGCGACGGCGCTCCTGCGCGACGGCATTCCTCTCCTGCTGTGCCTTCTGCGCCTCGGCAGTCATCGCCGGCATGCGGCCGTTCGGCGGATCGATCAAATAGGACGCGACTCGGCTGACGTTCCTGGAGCGCTCCAACCAGTGCGGCGGCGGCGAGACGGCGCCGCCAACAGTGCCGAAACGCTTCTCGAACTCCTCCGCGCGATCAAGCTCGAACTCATCGCTGTTGTCGTTGGCGACCTGCTGGTCACGCTGGGCGACACGCTGCCTGAACTCGTCGTCGTTCAACACTGTCCGCGTCCCAAGTGACTCGGCCCGCTGAAACGGAATGCCCTGGAGATCGTTGCCGTTGTAGATGCCCTGCAGGTCGGGCTCGCCCCAGGGAGTCTTCGGCACCCTGTAGGTGCCACCCTGCTGCGCGACGAGCGAAACCGAGGCAAACACTGCAGCCGCCGCGAAGACGGCCGTCAACATGCGCGTTCTCATCTGATGCTCCTGATCCGGCCGGCCTGGCCGGATCCCTCAAGAAATCCGCTCCCGCGAGAGCGCCCATAGGATACGACAGGACTGAACCGTAGGCTGAAAACGGCCGAGCCGCCGCGGGCCCGCGTTGTGCATTGATACCAGCTGAGGCATGACGATGGTGCACAGATTGAGCAGGATCCAGGGATTTCACGTTGGTGCGAACGACGGTCCGATGGGCCACATCGACGACTTCATCGTCGACGAAGCGTCCTGGCAGATTCGCTATCTGGTGATCGACACGAGCAACTGGATGGGCGGCAAGTGGGTGGCGGTTTCGCCCGCCTCAGTCACGAAGATCGACTGGTCCAACCAGAGCGTCGTGCTGAACCTGACGCGTGACGAGATCAGAAACAGCCCGACGCTGGACGAGGCGAACGTGCCGTCGCATGAGCTGACGCCGAGGTTCGTGATCCTATAGGCGTAAGGCCTAAGGCCGAAGGCCCGGGCCTAAGGGCTGGTCCAGGAAACAGGCCTGATTCCTGAGACAGCCCTTGGGCCTTGCGCCTTAGCCCTTCGGCCTGTTCTCTACGGCAACGTGTACGTCACGACCGTTCCGCTGGCTACCACCGCGACGTACTGCTTTCCGCTTCTCCCCTGATAGCTCATCGGGTTCGCGTTCGCCGCCGTCGGGTTGCCGTTGGCGCCAACCGGATTCTTGGTGACCCACAGTTCCTTGCCGGTCTTTGCGTCGAACGCGCGGAAGCGACCGTCGCTCGTCGCACCGACGAACACCAGGCCACCGGCAGTCGCCGTCGGACCCGCGCTGCCGCCACTGCCGGCGAGCTGTTTGCCAGCCGGCAGGTTCTCGTTCAGTCCGAGCGGAACCTCCCACACGATCTGTCCTGTGTTGGCGTTCACCGCGTAGAGCTTCGACCAGGGCGGCCTGACGCACGGCGCGCCTGGACCGGACGTGCCGTTGAGCGGCGCCGAGAACGTAAAGAACGGCCCAAGGGCCGTCGCCATGGGATTCGCTGGCACGCTGCCGCGATCGTATGGGTGGTCCGATCCCGCTGACTCACCGGCGAAGTCCACGCGCTGAGGTTCGCCCTGCGCATTCGGCCGCGCGAGCGGCCGCGGCTGCGTCCAGCCGACGAGCGTCGTGTTCTGCGCGTTGACGTAGAACACGCCGTTCACCGGATCCATCGACATGCCGCCCCAGTTCACGCCACCCGTTCCGCCTGGTGTCTGAATCGTGGACTTCGGTGGTGCGTCGAGCGCTTTGAACATGAAGGGCGTGAACGGCCCGGCGTTGTAGTAGCCGCCTGCTTTCTCCATCATCGCCACGCACGCGGCCACGTGCTCCGGCGTTGTGTCTTCCGGCCGGACCAGATCCACCTTCGGGTCGAAGCTCACGCGACTGAGAGGCTTGGGACGCACGGGAATCGGCTGCGTCGGCGAATACCACTCTGTAGGCACATCGCCTGCCGGCACCGGCGTTTCCTTGACCTCGATGAGAGGCTTTCCGGTCGTCCGATCGAGGACGTAGACATAGCTGGACTTACCCACGTGCGCGATAGCAGGCGTCCGGCGCCCGCCCTGGACGAAGTCGAACAGCGCACCAGCCGTCGGCATGTCGGTATCCCAGATATCGTGATGCACGGTCTGGAAATGCCAGATGTATTTCCCGGTCTGGGCATCCACTGCAACAATCGAGTTCCCATAGGCGTTGTTACCGGGACGATCGCCGCCGTAGTAGTTCGTAGCCGGGCTGCCGATCGGCAGATAGACAATCCCGCGCTCGGCATCGATCGGCGCCATGAACGCCCACATGTTGGCGCCCGAGCGATTCTGCCAGCCGCTGTTGTTGTGCGACTCAGCCTGGCCCCACGAGTCGTGGCCGGGCTGCCCCGGTTGCGCCACCGTCCAGAACTCCCACAGCTTCTTCCCTGTGATGATGTCGAACGCACGCGGATTACCAGGCATGTCCTGCGGAACCTCCTGCGTCGCGGCGCCGATGATCGCCACGTTGCGGTAGATCGTCGGCGTGCCGCCGTAGGACACGACTCCGTTCCTCGCAAGTTTTCCCTCAGAGGTCGTGAGAACCGAGCCACCCTCGCCAAAGCCCGCTGACGGCTGACCGGTCGCGGCATCGATTGCGTACAAACGGTTGCCGCCCATGAAGAGAATGCGTGGTCCGAGCTTCTGCGCCGGATCGCCAGGCCAATAGCTCAGGCCGCGCGCGGACGCCGTCGGGCCCCCGCCGCCGCCACGTCCACCGCCTCCACCGCCAGGACCGCCACCTGCACGGCCTCCGCCGCCGGGTGCGCCACCAGGTCCTCCACCACGCCGTCCGTCACCCTGGGCAGGAGCCGCTCCAGCCTGCGCCGGTGCAGGCGCGGCCGGCGCCGGTGCTGCTGCCGGAGCCGCAGCTGCCGGAGCAGGAGCGGGCGTACCGGGAGGAGTCAGCGTGTATTCCCACATCTGCTTGCCGGTATCCGCATCGACGGCGACGATCCGCCGGCCAGCGGACAGGTACATCACGCCATTGACCACCACGGGGACGGATGATCCGCCCACACCCGGGAACGTCCACGCCTGCGTCAGCTTGCCGACGTTGCCGGGGTTGATCTGCGTCAGCGGCGAAAAACGGCTCGCGCCCGAGTCTCGATTGATGTTCACCCAGTCGCCGGGCGCCACCGCGCCGGCGGCCGGCGCGCCGCGCTGCCCTGCCTGCGCAAAAACCGCGGCGCCAATCGCGACGCCTATTGCTGTAAGAAGTCCAGCCCGTTTCATGAGTGCTCCTGGGTCCGGCTGAAGCCGGACACTACGAGTGGTCCGGATGAAGCCGGACACTACGAGTGTTATCGCTTGAGTGCAAACGCCATGTACTGCCCCGGAGGTCCAGCCGCGGCGCCTCCGCGACCGCCGCCACCTTGCCTTCCGGCCGCAGCCGCTTCGGGTGGTGCGCCGGCCGCCGGAGGTCCCGCACCAGGGCCCGCGCCGCGCGCGGCAGGTGCCGGCCCACCGAAGCGGGCGGCGAACTGACCGGTCCCTGAGGCGACTGGCACGACGATGAACTGACGGCCGTTCACCTCATAGGTCGCCGGCATTCCCTCCGAAGCAACAGGAAGCTCGAACGACCACACCTCTTTACCGTTGTCGCGATCGTAGGCGCGGAGGCGGCGATCGGCCCCCGTCGCGAAGAACACGAGACCGCCCGCGGTCACGAGCGGCCCACTGCGCGGGAAGTGCGATCCGGTAGTCGCCGGAATCTTCATCTCGGGCGGCGCCAGCACGGAGCCGGTCGGAATGCGCCACTTGATTTCGCCGGTGTTGAGATCGTAGGCGGTCATCTCCGACCACGGCGGCCCGATGGCCGTCATGCTGTAGCTGAAGTTGTTCATGAACTCGTACGGCGACGGGAACTGGACAATGCCGCCCTTCGCCTTCGCCGCGTCAACAAGCGCCTGTGCTTCCTTGATCATCTGCGCCTTCTGCTCGGACGTGATGATCGGCCCACCGGCCGCGACCTGCGCTCCTCCGCCACCACCACCGCCGCCGCGCCCACCGCCCGCACCGGCGGGAGCCGGCAGCGCGATGCGATCGACGGTCGGCAGCGCCTTCGAGAACACGTACATCTCGCCGCGTGTCGGATCGACCGCGGATGTCTGGAAGTTCGCGCCGCCGTTGTGGCCCGGCAGCGAGATCGACCCTTCAAAGCTCGGTGGCGTGAAGAGCCCCTCGTTGCGCAGCGTCTTCATGCGCTCGGCGATCGCCTGCCGTTCGGCTGCAGGCAGATACGGATTGATGTCCTTTTCCGTGAACGACTGCCGCGCGAACGGCGCCGGTTTCGTCGGGAACGGCTGCGTCGGCGATGAGAACTCGCCGGGCACGTCGGACTGGGGGACCTTCCGTTCTTCAATCGGCCAGATCGGAGCGCCCGTCTCGCGATTGAAGACGAACAGGAACCCATGCTTGGTCGCCTGCGCGACAACGTCGATGGTGCGGCCGTTCTGGCGGATCGTCAGCAGCTTCGGCGCCTGCGGCAGGTCGTAATCCCACAGGTCGTGATGCACGAGCTGGTAGTGCCAGATGCGGCGGCCGGTGCGTGCGTCGATGGCGACGAGCGTGTTGCCGAAGAGGTTGTTCCCCTTGCGATCGCCGCCGTAGAAGTCGAATCGCGGGCTGCCGAAGTTGATGTACGCAATCCCCCGCTGCTCGTCGACGGTGGACTCGCTCCAGTTGTGGACGCCGCCCGACCTTTTGTAGGCGTCCGGCGGCCACGAGTCGTACCCCTCCTCGCCGGGGTGCGGGATCGCATGAAACACCCACTTCACCTGGCCAGTGATCACGTCGTAGGCCTGCACGTCGGCCGGGTTGGCCTCGTACTGCGCGCCCTGCGCAGGCAGCGACATGATGATTGTGTTCTCGAAGATCCGGCCCGGGTTGCTCGTCTGCAGCGGGTTGTTCACCGGCCGGTACAACGCAGTGCGCAGGTCGACGCGGCCGTTGTTGCCGAAGGTCGGAATCGCCTCGCCGTTCTGCGCATTGACCGCCGTCAGCATGCCGCCCGCGAGAAAGAAGATCCGCCGATCTTTCCGGTCCGGGCTCTCCCAGTAGTTCATGCCGCGTGCGCCGAACGTGCCCGGCATCTGCTTCCGCCACAGTTCCTTGCCCGTCGCCGGGTCAACAGCTGCCAGCGTGTTGTTGGACGCCTGCAGATACAACACGTTGTCCACGACGAGCGGATTGAAGATGACGGTGCCGGCGACCGGGAACGTCCAGGCCACTTCGAGTTGCGAAACGTTTGACTTGTTGATCTGCGTCAGCGCCGAGTACTGCGACGAGTGGGCGCCGCCGCTGTAGGTCGCCCAGGTCGTGTACGGCTTCGCGCCGCGGGTGCCGTTGGTTTGTGCCGAAGTGTTGGGACGCGCCTGGCCGCCGACGTCGACGATGAGCACATTGGATACAAGAACGAGGAACGAATGAACGAGAACCGCGGTCGTGCCGAGGCTTAGAACCAGCACGACAAGACGCCGTAACCTGCGCATCAGAAATGCCTTTCTTGCTGTAGGAAATGCCGCGATCCGCGTCCGATCCGGCTCGGGAATCTTACCCCAATGGATGGGAAGGAATGGCGGCGCGCCGCGTATAATGCGCGCCAATCGAGGAGACATTCATGCTGACACGGCTTCTTTCATCCGTCGGTCTGGCGTTGGGCATCGCGCTCGTGGCATCGCTGCCAGTGGCTGGTCAGGGCAACGGCGCGGCAGCGCCCGACCTTGTCATCACCGCTTTCAACGGTGGTCCGATTCCCGCCGGCTGGGTGTCACCAAAAACACCATGGGGTGAGCCCGATCTCCAGGGCGTGTGGAGCAGCGACGACGCGACGTTCGGCGTGTCGCGCAACCAGGGCGGCGGCCGGGGCCGCGGAGGCGCTCCGCAGGCGAATGCGGCGCCGGCGGCGCCACAAGGGCTCTATCTGACCGACGAGCAGTGGGCCGCGCGCCAAAAACAGATCCAGCAGGGGATCACGAACGCGGAGAACGCGGTCAGCACCTTCCGTCAGGATTTCGCGCGCCGCGCGTTCCGGCAGACCTCATACGTTGTCGATCCACCCGACGGGGTCATGCCGCAGGCGTCGGCCGAAGCGCGCAAGCGGGCTGCCCCTCGCGACCGCGGCACGTTCGGCGACGGCCCGTTCGATACGCCTGAAGACTTCACGCTCTATGACCGCTGCATCACGCGTGGCATCTACGGCTCGATCGCCCGCGTTGTCTACGGCAACGGCAACCGCATCGTTCAGGCGCCGGGAGTCGTCGCGATCACGTACGAGATGATCCACGACACCCGCGTCATCTACACGGACGGCCGGCCGCATATCAACAACGGCATCCGGCAGTATCTCGGCAGCTCCCGCGCGCGCTGGGAAGGCGACACGCTCGTCGTCGAAACCACGAACCTGACCGACAAGACGAGCATCGGGCTCAACGGCAACGGTCTCCGCCACAGCGACAGGATGAAGATGACCGAGAGAATCCGCCGCGTCGCCAACGACGTCGTCCAGTACCAGTTGACGGTGGACGACCCGGTCACCTACCCGCGTCCGTTCACGATCTCGATTCCGCTGACGCCGCTCGACGGCGGCGTGCTGCTGCCGTATGAGTGCCATGAAGGCAACGAGGCGCTGCGCAACTCGCTCGGCGCGGAGCGCGCCGAGGACCGTGCACTCGCGGCAGACCTGGCGAAGGGGATCAAGCGCGCGCGCCGGCCGGTACAGGATGGCAATCCTCAGGCTCCCGGCGGAGGCGCCGGCGGGCGTGCGGGCGGAGCCGGCGGCGGACGTGCGGGCGGCGCGCCGCCCGAAGGCGATATTGACCGGTAGAACGAGGGTTGAGGGAAAAATGAAGAGTTTCGTCGCAGCGAGTGGGTTACTCGTAGTCGTTGCGTTGGCCGCATCGATGCCGCTGGCTGGGCAAAGCAGCGCGACCGGAGCGCCGGCCCTTGTCATCACCGCCTTCAATGGTGGGCCGGCGCCAGCATATACGACGCCGCGAACTCCGTGGGGCGATCCGGATCTTCAGGGCGTCTGGAGCAGCGACGACGCGACGTTTCCTGTGTCACGTGCGGGGGCTCGTGGCGGCGGCTCGCCGCAGGGGCTGTATCTCTCCGACGAGCAGTGGGCCGCGCGGCGGAAGCAGATCCAGGACGGCATCAGTGCCGGCGAAAACGCCGTCAGCGCGTTCCGGGGCGATTTCGCCCGCCGTGCATTCCGGCAGACGTCCTACATCGTCGACCCACCCGACGGCGTCATGCCGCAGCCGACACCGGAGGCGAAGAAGCGCGCCCGCAACGGCGATCGCGGCACGTTCGGCGACGGCCCCTTCAATACCTTCGACGACTTCACGAATTACGACCGCTGCATTACGCGCGGCATCTGGGGCTCGATCGCGCGCGTGATCTACGGCAACGGCAACCGTATCGTGCAGGCACCGGGCGTCGTGGCAATCAGCTACGAGATGATTCACGACACGCGCGTCATCTACACGGATGGACGGACGCACGTCAACAGCGCGATCCGCCAGTACCTCGGAGACTCCCGCGCCCGTTGGGAGGGCGACACGCTGGTTGTGGAAACCACGAATCTGACCGACAGGACGAGCATCGGCGCCAACGGCAACGGACTTCGCCACAGCGACAAGATGAAGATGACGGAGAGGATTCGGCGCGTCGCCGACACCATCGTCCAGTACCAGCTGACGGTGGACGATCCGGTGACCTACGCGCGACCGTTCACCATCTCGATCCCGCTCACGCCACTCGACGGGGGGATCCTGCTTCCGTACGAATGCCACGAAGGCAATGGCGCGGTTCGCAACGCGCTCTCCGCGGAACGAACCGAGGACCGGGCGCTGGCTGCGGATCTCGCACGCGGGATCAAGCGCGAACGCCGCAGTGCGCAGGAAGGCGGGCTTGGCGCCGGCGGGTTCGGACCGGGCGGCAACCCCGCCGGCCCCGGCCGTGGCGGCCCCCCGCCGGATCCGAACATCCCACCGAGGGAACAGTAAACGTAGTGTCCGGCTTCAGCCGGACCCCGGAATGGCCGACAGACGGATTACGCGTCGCGAACTCCTGACAGCTACTGCGGCAGGCATGGCCGCGGTTGCTGGCGGACGTTCGCGCGACCTCGCCGCCCAGTCACCGGCCACGCCCGCCAGGCCTGACCCTGTTCCCGATCTTGCGCTGGTGAACGGCCGGTTCGTGGACGGCCGAGGCATGGTCGCGAACACGATCACGGTTCGCAACGGCCGCATTGCCAGCATCGGCACGGCAGGCCCGCTCGCGCCGGACGCCCGCACGATCGATCTCGGCGGCCGTACGGTCATTCCCGGCCTCTTCGACGCGCACGTCCACTACACGCGTGCGGCCGTCAACCCAGGCTATGAAGCGCGGCGGATCGAGCGCGCGTTTTCGATCGCGGAGCTTCAGGCAGCAATCGCCGCGCGGGCGGCCGCGGCACCTCCCGGCGCCTTCATCACCTGCATCGGCGGTTGGAACCACACGCAGCTCAAGGAGAACCGCCGGCCGACGAAAGCGGAGCTGGATGCAGCCGCGCCGGCACACGGCGTCTACATCTCGGGAACAGGCGGCGGCACCGGCGCGATCACGAACAGTGTTGGTGCGAAGTTCTTCGCATCGCGAGGCGTGATGGTGGACGACGCCACCGGTGTCGTTGGCGCCGCCAACAACGCCGTCGCTGCGCTTCAGGCGTCGCAGACGGCTGCCGACAAGCTGCGTGGCACCCGCGACATGAACGCCCACGCCAGCAGCCTGGGGCTGACCGGCGTGATCAACGCCGGAAACCTGGAGGACCAGGAGTTTGCGCTCGAGCTGTGGCGGCGGAACGCATTGACGGTACGCATGCGGCCGCTCTTCCCCGCCGACTCACCGGACCAGGTCGACGCACGCCTGGCCAACAACTTCAGCCAGGGCGGCCGCGCCGTCGGCGACGACCTGTTCAGGGTCGCCGGATTCGGCGAGCGCATCGGCGGCAACGACACGATGTCGGCGGCGTTCGAACCGACGGCTCGCGTCATCGCTCGACGCGGATGGCTGCTCCAGCAGCATTCAATCAGCCCGAAGGAAAACGACTTCCATCTCAACGCGTTTCAGTCGATCGCCCGCGATCACCCGATTGACAGCCTGCGCTGGTCGCTGATCCACCTGCAGAACATCGACGAGCCGCGGCTGAAGACGCTGTCGGCTCTGGGCGCCGGCGCCAGCGCACAGACATGGACCTATTTCGGAACCGGCGGCGGCCCGCCGTTCCGGCGCATTGTCGACTCAGGGATTCGCGCAGGCGTGGGAACCGACTCGACCAATGTATCCGCGCTCGATCCGTGGGTATCGCTCTTCTACATGACGACGGGGAGGAACGTGGCGGGCGCGCTGACCAACGATGGCCAGCAGATTTCTCGCCTCGAGGCGCTGCGCCTCTACACCGAAGGCGCCGCGTGGTTCTCGTTCGACGATCACCACGTCGGCTCATTCACGGCCGGCAAGCACGCGGACCTCGCCGTGCTGAGCCACGACTATCTCACGGTGCCTGAGGAGCAGATCCGCCGCATTGAATCGGTGCTGACACTGCTGGGCGGCCGCGTCGTTCATGCGTCCGCGCCGTTCGAGCGCCTTCGTTAGCCCGGTCAGGCCGATCCAGACCAAGGAAGGACGCACGACGTCTGTCGGATAGGCTCGTTTTGCGGGAGGGTGCGATGCGGTCGATGCTCGTCCTTGTTGCCACTCTCGGTTTCTCGGTACTCGTCGCAGGTCAATCGCCCGCTCCCGGCGACAGCCGCCCGCGATTCGACACCGCGTCGGTCAAACCGAACCGGTCGCCGGAGGGCGGGATCATCAATCGGTTCTCTCCGGGTCGATTCACATACCTGAACACGACCCTGGAGTCGTTTGTCTACAACGCCTACCCGTTTCCGCCCGATCGCGTAGTGGGTATGCCCGATTGGGCGCGAAGGGAAAAGTTCGACATCACGGCCACCCACAGCCCAGAGTACGCAGAGTTCAGTCAGCAACAGCGGGCGATGCTGCAGCGATTGCTGGAAGAACGGTTCTCGCTCAGAGTCCATCGCGAAACCCGCGAGCTGCCGGTGTACGAGCTCGTCCTGGTGCGTTCGGATAGTCAACTCGGTCCACGCCTGCGCGTCGAGACGCCTGAGTGCGCTCCTGGCGGTACTGCCGACAGAGCGCAGTGCGGCACCCGCATGAATGCCGGGTTGCTCGAAGGCAAGAGTGTCGATTGGCGTGTGCTCGCCGGCGTCGTGTTGCCCGGTGCGGTTGGACGTGCGGTGATTGACAAGACCGGATTGAAGGGCCGTTACGACATCAAGCTCGAATGGAGTCCCGACCCATCCGCGAGCCGATCGCCCGAAGCTGTGGCGCAGGCAAGCGCCGCGGCGGCTACACCCGGGGAGCGTGTCAGTATCTTTACGGCACTGCCGGAACAGCTTGGCGTGAAGCTGCAGGACGCGCGCGCGCCGCTCGAAGTTCTTGTCATCGACAAGCTCGAGCGGCCAACGCCCGATTAAACTGGTCTATGGGGATTGCAGCCGTGCTGATGACATTGATGGCAGCTGCGCAGCCCCCTGCCGCGCCGGCGAGCCCGCCTGAGCCTCCCGTCTCCGTCGAACGTGTCCGTGAGGGACTGCAGCGTCCGGCACTGAAGATTCCGCCGATCGAACCGTCGGTGCCTGTGCCTGTCTTCCGCGGAGCGGTGGAGGTCGACATACCGCTCGATACGCCGCTGCAGGCGATGCGTCGCGAGCTCGCCGCGGAATCCGGCTACAGCGGCCGCAGCGGATTCGAAGTCATCGGCGCCGTGATGAGCATCGTCAAGCGCATCAAGGCGGCACGCCGCGCGCACGCCGAAGCCGAGATCCGTACGGAGGTGCAGGCCGAGTTGAATGCGTTCTGCGCGGAGCACGACTGCTCCGTCCTCGAGGATGGCCCGCCCCCGATCGAGGGCGTCATCATCCCGCGCAGGCGACCGACTCCGTAGCCCTACTGCCCCCCGCGGCCCCCGCCGGCGCGACCCGCTCCGCCTCGACCAGGCTGCGCTGCCGGTTCGACCACGTTGCCGGATGTCTTGGCTTCCGAGTCGACGTCCTTCTCCCACTCGAGAATCAGCGGCCGCAACCGTCTCGTGATCTCCGGACGCTCTTTCGCCACATCGACGCGCTCACCGATGTCCGTGCGCAGGTTGAACAGGAACACGCCGCCGCCGTCGAGCATCAGCTTCCAGTCGCCCTGCCGCACGGCTCGCTGTGCCCGAGCGCCGGTGACACGGAAGAACAGCGTCCGCTCGCTCGGCTGCGCCTGGCCGGCGGCGATGGGCATCAGGTTGATGCCCTCGAACCTCGCGTCAGCAGGCACCGTCGCCTCGCCCGCGGCGAGAATCGTCGTCGTCAAATCGAACACGAAACCGGCCTGTGCCGATGTCCGGCCGGCAGGAATCCGCGCGGGCCATTTCATGATCAGCGGAACGCGGATGCCGCCTTCCCAGATCGTGGTCTTGCGGTGGAACAGCGGCGCGTTCCGCGACAGCCATTCGCCGCCGTTGTCGTTGGTGAAGATGACGAGCGTGTTGCGCGTCAGCCCGCGCTTCTGCAGCGTATCCACGATCCGGCCTACACCCTGATCGGCCCGCTCGAGGATGGCGGCGTAATCAGCTCGCGTGCTCGTGTGCTCTTCGTGCGGCTGGACGAAGCGCGCATTGTCCGGCGCCACCGACGGTTTGTCCGGCACCTGGAACGGCCAGTGCGCCGCGTTGTACGCCACCTCGAGGAAGAACGGCCGCTGCGCGTTCTGATCGATGAACTTCATCGCGCGCTCGGTGATCAGGTCGGTCATATAGCCGTCCACGCTCACCGGCTTGTCGTTCTCGAACAGGTCGGGCTTCCCGTTCTGGTCGGTGTGCTGGTAGTAGTCCACCAGGCCGCTCAGGAACCCGAAGAAGTAGTCGAAGCCGTGCGCCTTCGGCAGCTGGTTGGCCGCGTAGCCGAGGTGCCACTTGCCGAGCAGCCCGGTGGCATAGCCCGCGTTCTTCATCAGCTGCGGCAGCGAACGGCCCGTCGCTTCCAGCCCGCGACCGGCGGCCGGCGCAGCGCCCAGCGGATTCTCGAGGCCGGTGCGCTGGTAATAGCGGCCGGTGATCAGCGCCGCACGCGTCGGCGTGCACGAGGGCGCCGCGTAGAAGTCGGTGAACTTCACGCCGTCCCTGGCGAGACGATCGACGTTTGGCGTCTTGATATCCGGCGCGCCGTACGCCCCGTAGTCGCCATACCCGACGTCGTCCATGACGATGAGGACGACGTTCGGCCTGGTTTGCGCAACGGCGGGTGCACCGATGCCGGCGAGAAACAGGAGAACGATTGAATATGAAAGAAGTCGTCGCATGAGAGGCGCCTTAGACAAGAAGGGCGGGCCCGAAGGCCCGCCCACTCTACCAACTATCCAACTATCCAACTAGTTCGTCCCAGCGGGCGCCTTCAGGAACCGCGCATAGCGCGCGTTGAAGAACGCCATCTTCTCGGCCGGCACCGTCGCTTCGACCTGCACGGTGTCGCCGAGGACCATCGCCTTGTCCTTCGACATGTCCTTGTACTGCGGCCAGGCCGGCAGGCCCGAGCCGTTCGGGTCGCCCTTCGCGAAGAAGTTCACCCAGTACGACGACATCTGGTCGGCGAGCTTCTTGTCCACCTCGTTCCATTCGAGCGGCCCGTTGCTGTAGGCGTGGTTGAACACGTAGGAGATCTCGGCGGTGTGGCTGGCTCCCCGACCGCTCGGCTGACCATTCTGGAGCGGCACGCGCGTGAAGAAGTAGGCGTAGCCCTTCTTGCCCTTCTTCGACTGGAGCGCGGCGAACTGCCGCATATTCCAGTTGATCTCGTCGTTCTGGAACTGCGCGTTCATCAGCGCGACGTCCTCGTCCTTGCTCACCGGATAGAGCTTGAGGAAGGTGTCGGCCAGCTCGCCGTGCTGTTGCTTCGCACGGTCGATGTAAGCCTGCATCGCAGCGCCCGCCGGAGGAGGCGCTGCAGCAGCGCCACCGCCGCCCCGGCCGCCGCCACGACCACCACCGCCGCCGCCACCGAAGAACGTGTTCTCGTCCTTGTTCGAGCCGGCGATGAGATCGACGTCATTCTGCTTGCCCGCCGCGAACGTGTAGGAGAGATCCTCAGGGAACAGATAGCCGTCGATCACCATCCCGTTGCCCGGCAGGTTCGGCAGCTCGTTGAACGGCTTCGCGCGCAGCTCGGCGATCGAATTGATGCCCGCCGTCTGCAGCGCCTTCGCGCCGTTGCCCTGCGCCTGCTCGGCCGTCGTCATGCGGCCCATCTGCAATCCCATCCACGCGCCGCTCTCGACCACCGCGCGGTTGAAGAGCCCCTTCGCCTGCGGCGAACCAACGAGCGCGCCGACCATGATCGCGCCGGCCGATTCACCGGCGATGGTGACGTTGTTCGGGTCGCCACCGAAGGCGCGGATGTTGCGCTTGATCCACTGCAGCGCGGCGATGGCGTCCATCACACCGTAGTTGCCGGATCCGCTGCGGCCCGCTTCCTTCGCCAGCTCGGGGTGCGCGAAGAAACCGAATCCGCCGAGCCGGTAGTTCATCGTGACGATGACCGCGCCCTTCGCCGCGAGATCTTCGCCGTCGTACCAGGCCTGGCCGCCGGAACCGCCGGTGAATCCGCCGCCGTAGATCCACATCATCACGGGGCGCCGGGCGTTGCCGTCGTTCGCATTCGTCCAGACGTTGACCGTCAGACAGTCTTCATTGGCCGGTGGCTGCCGAGGGGGAGCCGGAGGCGCCGCCGTCGCCTGAGGTGCTGCTGCGGCCGGCGCTGCGGCTCCGGGCGCTCCGCCGGGTGCGGCGCCACGTCCGGGTGCACCGCCGGGTGCGCCACCGCCGCGACCACCGCGACCAGCACCACCGTTCGCGACGCATGACGGGCCGAACGCATCCGCCTTACGGACGCCGGTCCACTTCGCGGCCGGCTGCGGGGCCTTCCAGCGGTTCTCGCCGAGCGGCGGCGCCGCGAACGGAATGCCCTTGAAGATGCGCACCGTCGGGTGCACGGTGCCGGTGACGCCTTCGAGCGCCCCGGTATCGATAGTGACCGACGCCGGAATCATGGCCGAAGGCCAGGCCACCGCCAGCATGACGGCAGCGAACACGGCAAACAACGACAGTCGTTTCATGAATGCCTCTCTATTTATTTCCGTTTTTTTCCATTGCGCGTGAGATGTTCAGGATGTTGAACATCGCGTAGTTTCCTTCGTGGCATGCGTACTCGAACATGCCGTACACCTTCTCGCGCTTCCAGGGGAAGGTCAGCGTCCATGGCTGCGTCCACGTGCCCGGATCGTCGATCGTCGCCGTGTACTGCAACGTGTTGGCGTCCATCATCGTGAAGCGCTCGGTGATCGTGATGCGGTCGCTCGTGCGGCCGCCCCCATTTCCGCCGGCGGCCGTCATGCCGTTGAGATTCTTCGTCACGACTACCAACGTGTTGCCGTCCCAGTGTCCGCGCGAGTCACCCATGTAGCTCTTGATGTTGCTCGAGACATGTGCCCTTCCGTCCAACGGCACGACCCGCGCTTCATGGATCATCTCGTTGCGAATCACCACGTAGCCTGGCGCCTGTACGATTTCATTGCCGTTGCTGTAGATGACCGGCAGAATCGATCCGATCACGCCGCGCGTGACACAGCGATCGTAGAGACTGCGATCGAGATAGGTGTCCGCTTCGCGGCCCTGCAGGCGGGCGCGGCGCGCGGTCTGCTCCGCCTGCTGGGCAGCCTGCCGCTTGCGTCCTTCATCCGAAAGCGGCGGCTGGCGGCCATCGGGCGGATCGATGATGAGCGATGCCTGACGCGATGGCTTCCCTGTCTCCTGCCAGTGCGGCTGCGGCGACGTGGGACAGCGGATGGCGCAGTTCGGGTTGATCTCGGCGGTGAACACGTCGATCTCCGCCACGAGCGACTCTTCCTCTTCCTTAAGGTCCTTCGCCCGTTGAGCGAACTCTTCGTCGGTGAGTACGTTTCGCGTCCCGAACCGAGCGGGCCGCTGCAGAGGGATGCCGCCCGATTCGACGCCGGGCCAGTACCCCTGAATATCGGGATCACCCCACGGCGTCCTCGGCTGAACGAATCCCGCCGGCTGCTGCGGAAGCGGAGGTGCAGGTCCGAGCACGCGCGGCGCTTCAGGAGCGGCAGCCCCACCTCCACGGCCGCCGCCTCGACCCTGCGCGGATGCCGTAGCAGCAATCAAGAAAAAGGCGACGACGA
>DATLLQ010000145.1:0-5273 GCA_035537775.1 Vicinamibacterales bacterium
GCTGGTGATGGACTCGGCGCTCGACGTGACCAAGGCGGAGCGCGGATTCATGATGCTCGCCACGGCCGAAGGCGAGCTCGAGTTCAAGATCGCGCGCGGAAAAGGCAAAACGACCCTCTCCGGTACGACGTTCACGACCAGCGAGAAGATTCCGCGCGAGGTTTTCCAGACAGGCCAGAGCCGCATCGTCGGCGACCTGATGGAAGGCGATTGGAAAGGGCAGCACGACGGCACGATTGCGGTCGGCATCCGTCACGTGCTCTGCGTGCCGCTCCGCGTGACGCCGATGTCGTCGGGCCTGTCCGCTCGAAGCGAGCGTGTCATCGGCGTGCTCTACCTGGACGGACGCGAGCGCAGCACCATGCTGTCCAAGTCCACGCAGTCGTCGCTCGAGGCGTTCGCGACCCAGGCGGCGATCGCTATTGAAAGCGCGCGACTCTACGCCGAGTCGGACGAGAAGGCGCGCACCGATCGCGATCTCAAGATTGCCGCCGAGATCCAGCGCAACATGCTTCCCGAGCCGGTGTTCGAGATCGGCAACGTCGATCTCGCAGCGGAATCGATCCCGTGCCGTACCATCGGGGGCGACTTCTACGACTATCTCGAGATCGGCGAACGAGGTTTCGGCTTCGCATTGGGTGATGTGGCAGGAAAGGGGCCGCCGGCCGCGCTGTTAGCGGCCGCCGTGCAAAGCAACTTTGTTGCGCTGGCGCCGGTCAGCAGCGATCCGGCCGAGACGTTGGCACGCGTCAATAAGGCGCTGCTGCGTCGAGCAATCGACGCACGCTTCGCCACGATGTTCTATGGTGCCGTTACCGCGGATGGGCGGCTGAGCTACTGCAACGCGGGCCAGGAGCCGCCCCTCGTGGTCGGGCGAAACAGTGTCTCGTGGCTGGAGGCCGGAGGACCTGTCCTCGGACTGCTCACGATGGCGACGTACGAGTACGAGACGGTGGTGCTCGAACCAGGCGACCTTGTGATTGTCTGCAGTGACGGTGTCACGGAAGCGCGGAACCGGGCAGGCGACGAGTTCGGACGCGACCGGCTCGTCGAGGTCATGCGCGATCGGCACGGCGCCAAGCCCGAGGTTGTTCTCGAACATCTGATATTGGCAGTCAAGCAATTCTCTGAAGGGGCCGCACAGGCCGACGATGTGACGGCGCTTGTGCTGCGGTATCGCGGACGGGGCTAGGAGGACGAATGCAGATCGGACAGCGAATGGCGGGTGATGTGACGGTCGTGGAGATCATCGGCGACATCACCTTGAGCAAGGGTGGCGATGTCATCATCAAGGACAAGGTTCAGAGCCTGCTCCAGCAGGGCAATCGCAAGCTGCTGCTCGATCTCGGCAACGTTTCGTACGTGGACAGCGCGGGTCTCGGACAGCTCGTGCAGGTCTACGCGACGACGCGCCACCTCGACGGGCAGCTGAAGCTGCTGCGCGTCACCAAACGGCTGAAAGACCTGCTGGTCCTCACCAAGCTGCTGACGGTGTTCGAGTGCTATGACGAAGAGGCTGACGCGCTCGCCAGCTTCAAGAAATAGACGCGCCTAGTTGAGCGCGTTCGGGACGGCGAGTGTGAACGGTGCGATCACGGCATCGAAGCGCTCGCCGTCGGTCGTGACCATCTGATAGCTTCCTTGCATTGCGCCGACCGGCGTCTTCAGCGGGCAGAAGCTCGTATACTCGAACGACCCACCGGGCGGCAGCACGGGCTGCTCGCCGACGACTCCCTGCCCCTTGACACGCTCGACCTCTCCGTCGGCATTGGTGATGATCCACTCGCGTGAGATGAGCTGGGCGACATCGGAGCCGGTGTTCGAGATGCGAACGTGGTACTGGAACAGATACGATCCCTCTCGTGGGGAACTTCGGTCGGGAATGAACTCGCTCCGAACCTGGATTCGGATTCCGCGTGTGGTGGCGTCACTCATCCGGACGCCGCGTGTGCTGGTGTCAGTCATCTGTAAAGGATTGAAGGCGGTGCGCCTGACGCTCGAGGTCGCCAGGACGCCATCGCTGATTATGTCATGGCCGCTCATATGAGAACGGGTGCGCACGGAACCGGCGAGCGTATTCGGCGTAGTACAGTTCCGGTATCAACGGTGGAACCTCCCAAGAAAAAGGGCGTGTCCGCCTCGGCCGCCTGGCGTGAGGCGCGATCGCTCCTGTGGGCGCATCGTCGTCGGCTCACCACCGGACTCATCTTGATGCTCGTCAGCCGGTTGGCGGGGCTCGTCCTTCCGGCATCGTCCAAGTACCTCATAGACGACGTGGTCGGGAAGAATCGGACCGATCTGCTGCCGCTGATCGCGTTGGCTGCCGGAACCGCCACACTCGTCCAGGCTGTCACGTCATTTGCGCTGTCGCAGATCCTCGGCGTGGCCGCCCAGCGCGCGATTACCGACATGCGCAAACGCGTGCAGGCGCAAATCCTGCACCTGCCGGTTCGCTACTTCGACTCGACGCAGTCCGGCGTGCTGGTGGCAAGGATCATGTCGGACGCCGAAGGCATCAGGAATCTCGTCGGCACGGGGCTGGTGCAGCTCATTGGCGGACTCGTCACGGCGGTGCTCGGCCTCGGCGTGCTGTTCTGGCTGAATTGGCACCTGACGACGATTACCATCCTCGTGCTCGCGGCGTTCGGTGGCGGTATGGCTTACGCCTTCCGCACGCTGCGGCCGCTCTTCCGAGAGCGGGGCAAGATCAACGCCGAAGTCACCGGCCGCCTGACCGAGGCGCTCGGCGGCATCCGCGTCGTCAAGTCCTACACAGCGGAAAAGCGCGAAGAGATTGTCTTCACGAAGGGGGCGCATCGCCTGTTCAGGAACATCGCGAAGTCGATGACGGGCGTGTCGGCCACGACGGCGGGCAGCACAGTGATCGTCGGGATCGTTGGCGTGCTGATGATCTGGCTGGGTGGGAACGCGATCATCGCCGGAGAAATGACGCTCGGCGACCTGGTCATGTACATCTTTTTCATCGGTCTCGTTGCCGCTCCGCTCGTGTCGATCGCCTCGATCGGGACGCAAATCACGGAAGCATTTGCCGGCCTCGATCGCATTCGCGAGATCCTGGACATGTCGACCGAGTTGGACGAGGACGAAACCCGCGCCGCGGTGGACAGGCTGGAGGGCGACGTCAGGTTCGAGGACGTCTGGTTCGAATACAACCCGGGTCAGCCGGTTCTTCGAGGTGTGTCCTTCCATGCCGCGCCCGGAACCACGACCGCGCTCGTCGGGTCGAGTGGCTCGGGCAAGAGCACGCTGATCAGCATCGTGATGGCGTTCAACCGTCCGACGAAAGGTCACGTCATCGTGGACGGACGCAACCTCGATGAACTCCGGTTGATGGACTACCGCGGACAGCTCGCGTCGGTGCTGCAAGAGAACTTCCTGTTCGACGGCACGATCGCGGAGAACGTCGGCTACGCGCGGCCCGGGGCGACCCGGGAGGAGATCCTCAGCGCCTGTCGCATCGCGCACTGCGATGAATTCATCAGCCAGTTCCCGGACGGGTACGACACGGTGGTGGGTGAGCGAGGCATCAAGCTGTCCGGCGGGCAGCGTCAGCGTGTGTCGATCGCCCGAGCCATCCTCGCGAGCCCTCGGATCCTGATCCTGGATGAAGCGACGTCGAGCCTGGACAGTGAGAGCGAGCAGATGATTCAGGACGGTCTTCGCAACCTGAGGGCCGGACGAACGACGTTCGTCATCGCCCATCGCCTCTCCACCATCCGTAGCGCCGACCAGATCCTGGTGCTCGAAGAGGGTCAGGTGGTCGAGCGAGGGACCCACGCTGAACTTCTGGCGCTCAACGGACGTTACAGATATTTGCACGACAAACAGTACAAGTTCGAGGCCGATCGCTTCATCAACCCCGGAGAGGACTTCACGCCGGAGCCGGAGAAGCCGAAGGCACCGGTCAGGGTCGTGCAGAGCCTGTAGTTGGTAGGCGGTAGGCGGTTAGCGTTCACAGTTCCCAGTTCACAGCCGGTTCTGGCCTGAACCGGGGACTGAGGACCCGACGACTGAGGACCGAAGACAGGAGACGTGAGTGGACGAATCGGTGTTGCTGAACAGCGTCCTTCGCAGCGTGCTTGGCGGGCGCCGCAAACGTTCGCGCGGGGCGATGCGGTATCTGGGTAACTCGAGGTCGCCGTTTGGCGGAACGCTTGGTTCGATTGGCGGGTCCTTGCTATCCAACCCGAACCTGTTACTGACCGCAGCGGGAGTGGCATGGGGGATCTTCGAGACGCTTCAAGAAGGCAACGCGCCGGCGGCCGCGCCCGCGGCGGCGTCGCCGGTGTCGAATGCCACTCAGACGCCGCCATTGCCACCGTTGCCGGTGGTTGGAAACCCGTCCGCGCCGGTGAGCGACCAGGCCCTTCAGGTCGTCCGCCTCGCGATATCTGCTGCATATGCGGACGGATCGGTCAGCGACCAGGAGCGCGCCGCGATTCTGGATCAGGCTCGCATTGCCGGAGTCGATCGCATCGTCGAGCACGAATTGGCGCAGCCGCGACCGCTCGCCGAGATTGTCGCAGGTGTAAACGACGACACGTACCGCGGCACGCTCTACGTGCTGGCATTCGGTATCCTTCGAGGCGACGAACAGCCGACGGGAGCGGAACGTATCTACCTGGCGAAACTCGCGCACTTGCTTGGACTGGATCCGGGCACTGTCCAGCAGCTCGAACGGAATGCGGCCAAGCGGATCGACGCGGAGACGGAGCAATGAGCAGTAGGCGGTAGGCGGATTGGTTCGCCGGGACGAAGGTGCGACGGTGCTGTTGTGAGAACAGGACCGGAGACTGAAGACGGGGGACCGTAGACGGAACGGAGCGGAGAGCGATGTCAGACGACCAGTGGTTCATGGCCATCGGCGGCCACCAGGTGGGACCTGTGTCACGAGACGACGTCGTGACGAATCTGCGGAACGGCACCATTGATGGGAACACGCTGATCTTCGGGCCCGGCCTGACGAACTGGACGCCGCTCAAGGACGTGCCGCAGCTGGCAAGCTACCTGGCCGGCGCGTCCGGGGCGCACCGCCCCGCCGCCCCTCCGCCTATTGTACCGGGACGCCGCGCCCACGAGATCGACTTCAAAATCATCGGCAGTGAAATGCGATTTGTCGAAGTCGAACTGGATCCAGGCGAGAGCGCCGTGGCTGAAGCCGGGTCGATGATGTACATGACGCCCGGCATCACGATGGAGACGGTGTTCGGTGATGGCGCGCAGCAGAAGGGCGGCGGCGTGATGGGCGCGCT
>DATLLQ010000146.1:0-38955 GCA_035537775.1 Vicinamibacterales bacterium
GCGCGCCGTGAGGCTGTTGTTCGTCTTGTTCGGGAAGATGCTCGGCTGCTGCGCCTGCTGCGCTCCCGGAATGCGCAGGATGTTGTTCAGGAACGCCGCGACTTCCGCCGAGTCGGAGTGCGACAGGTAGAACGTCTGCACAACCTGATCGTCGTACTGCGCGCGCTTCTGCGGATTGTCGGGAATCACCAGGATGGTCCGCGGGTTCACGACTTTGTAAAAGAACTGGTTGCTGGACAGGATCTGCTGCAGCGCCTCGCCCAGCGTGAGCTTCTGGAGCGTGACCGAGACAGGCCGATCCTGAAAGTCGCGTTCGTACGTGATGTCGATTCCGGCGGTCTCTCCCAGTATGGTCAGGATTTCGCGCAGGCTCGCATTGGGAAACCTGAGCGGATCGACCATAGAGTTCAGGTTCGCCAGCGGCGCCGGCGCCGCTCCAGGGCGCGCCGGCTGCTGTGCAAGCGGACGCTGACGATTGGCTTCGGCCTCATCGCGAATCATGCGCTCGAGATCGGCGGCCTTCGCCGCTATCTGCCGGTTGGGCGGATCGAGTTCGCTCGCGCGCCGGTATTCACGGAGCGCATCGCCAAGCTGCCCGCGGGCCTCGAAGATCCTCGCCTGGTCGAGATGCGCCAGGGATGCGTTCAGCATCGCGCGCTCGAGCGAAATGCGGTACTCGACGTTGTCTGGATCCGCCTGCAGTGCCCGCCGGTATTCCTCGACCGCGACGTCCCAGTTTCCGGCCATGGCGGCCTTTTGTCCCCGCCCGAACATCCGGCTCGCCCCGCAGCCGGCCAGAAGCACGGCGATGACACACACCGCAGTCAGTCGTAGATATGGATGTCTCATTGTCCTGTTACGCGGAGCGTCTGTCTCCCGCGTCCGTCGATGTACTCGAGGTCAACCGAGCCGTCTCCAACACGCAGCACTCGATAACGACCCTCGAGGATGTCTCCCTCTTTCCCGTTGAACACGTTCCCGCGCTCGTCACGGAACGCGGCGATCCATTTCCCGCCGATGAAACCGGTGCCGTACACCCGCAGGGGGATGGGAGGTATTGGTGGCGGACCGACGGGTGCCTGCGGCACGAACACCGGCGGCGGCGCCTGCACTCGCTGCACCGGCGGCGGCGCCTTCGGGCGGAACCGGAACGGGTCACGCTCCGACTCACCCAGCGCGCGGCCGGCCGTGCGCAGCCGATCGAGATTCAGGTCCACCACGGGAACGTCAGGCAGCGGGCCGGTCGTTCCCTTTGCAGTATTGGACGACTGCTGCGCGGGATTGGCCGCCGGGTCCATCGCCGGCCGTGCAATGACGAGCAGCGCGACGAGTGCCGCCGCAGCAGCCACGTACACGATCGGGCGACTGATGGTCATCTTCATTCGGGCGGCGCCTGGTAATACGTCGACAACTGCACCGTCATCTCGAGCAGTCCGCCCTCGTCGTACTCTTCGGACAGAGACACGTCGTCGATGACCACGAACTCGGGTGCTGTCTCGAGCTGATGAATGAAGTTCCGGATATCGCGGTAGCGGCCGGCGAATTCCAGCTTCGATGTGTACCGCATCAGATTGCTATCCCGCTCGCGCGCCGGAGGCGAGACCGTGTTGCTGTAGAACTCGACGTTGAATCGTTTGGCAATCTGCGGCACTCGCGTGTGGGTCAGGCGCCTTGCCGAAGCAAGGTCTTTCGGCAGGACGTCCTTGTAGAAGCGCGCCAGCTCCTGCGTCGCCCGATCCTTGCCCGTGAGCGTCGCGTTCGCCGTCGCCTGCTCTTTGCGCGCGGCCAGCAGCGTCCGCTCCGCGGCCGCGTCGCGCTCCGCAATGTTGGCCACGCGCTGCGCCAGCGGAGACACGAGAAGCGCGTAGACGAGAATGTTGACCAGCAGCGCAATCGCCAGCGGCACCACCAGACGGCGGTGTTCGCGCAGCACGCGGCGGCCGAGGGCTGCGTCGCTCACTGTTGCGTCTCCGCGGGCGTGCCCGCACGCACATAGGTCGCCTGGATGCTGGCCGCGATGAGGTCGTTCTCCATCACCGTTTCGGTGCGCGCAATCACATCGCGGAACGCGCCGGTCTTTTCCAGCGCCTCGATGAACTGATCCACGTCCTCGACGGTTCTCGCTTCCGTGTCGATCAGGACCACTTCGCGGCCAGCCTGCTGTGACACTGACGTGACGCGGACGTCCGCCGGGAGCGCGCGCTCGAAACGTCCGAGCAGGTCGGTCCACGAAAACGTCCGCTGGTCGATGATCGCGTTCGCCTCGCGTGCCGCTTTGTCGACCGTTGCCAGCTCTTTCTTGTCGACACGCGCAAGCGTCTGCACGGCTTCGCGCCGCAGCCGATCGGCCTCCTTCTCGGCCGACGCCGCGTTCGACCCAAGCGTCCGCTGCCTGCTGGTCAACCAGATCAGCTGGGCGGCGTTGTACGCCGTCAGGCCAAACACGATGACCGCAAACAGGCCGATGAGCACGTTCACAGCCCGTGCGTTGTAGAACGGCCGTGTGGAGAGGTTGGTTCGAATCACGCGGCCGCCGCCTCCTTGCGGGTTCGGAGGAGCAGCCCGATGAGCGGCGCGAGCGCGGCGCCCTGCCGCGGCGTCACCGAGATCCGGTCAACGAGCGGAGCAATGGTTGTCGGGTCGAGCGGCTCCACCACAGAGCCCAGCCTCGACTCGATATCCCGGACGGCGGCGTCGACACCAGATGCGACCCGGCTCCGCCCGCCGGCGAAGACGCGCGAGAATCCGTGACCGGAGAGCCGGTCCTGGTAATACATCACGGTCTGGTGCACGACGTCGGTCAGGGGCTCGGTCTCCCCCTCGGCCTGGTTCCGGAAGAAGATCAGATCACTTCCCCGCAGAATGGCGATCGACGTGTACTCCGGCCGCATATGGACGATGAGCCAGTCGCCGGCCGGCGTTCCGCCGGCCAGATAGAGATTCACGACGCCGAGGGTCGCAATGTCCACCAGTCCGGCATGAATCCCTGCGGACTCGCACACGGCCTCGTACTCGGCCACCACATCGCGTTTGGCCGCGACGACGATGAACTCGCCGCCAGAGTCGATGCGGGCACCGGCGGAATGGGTAACCGACGCCTCCTCCATCGAGAACGGCAACGACTTCTTGAGCTGCCAGCGAATCAGCTGATCCAGATCGTCGCGGCGCGCCGGAATCTGATCGAATCGAACCAGCGACACTCGAGCGGCCAGGTCCGGGATGATGAGCGCCGCGCGGCGCGGGCGATGCCCAGCCCGTTCGCATGCGGTGCGCAGCGCCTGATCGAGGGCCTGGCGATCGACGACGTTGTGCCCGGTCAGAGACGCGACGAGAGCGCCGGGTGGAAGCTCCGCGGCGCCATAGGCCTGTACAACGGCCTCCTGCCCGCGGGAACCCAGCACCGCGACGGCAACGCCGTCCGGCGCGATCTCGATCGCCGCATCGGGCGGCGAGCTGGCCAGCCAGGAAAAGAGGCTCATTCGACGAACGTCACCTTGTTGATCTCCCGCAGCGTCGTGAGCCCGGTGAGAACCTTTTCGACCGCGGACTCACGAAGGAATCGCATGCCCTCTTCGTGAGCGGTCTTCTTGATTTCGGATGTCGGCCGTCTGTCGAGGATCATCTCACGGACAGGATCCGAGAGATTCAGCAATTCGCAGATTGCCGTACGACCCTTGAAGCCGGTGCCACCGCACTCGATGCAGCCGGCCCCTTCGAAGAAGCGCTGCGTGTGAGCGAGGTCGACCGGCAACCCTGACTCTTCCAACATACGTGGCTCGACACGCGCCGGCCGCTTGCAGTGGCTGCAGATCAACCGCACGAGCCGCTGCGCCATGACGCAGTTCAACGCCGACACGAACTGATACGGCTCGACGCCCATGTTGAGGAAGCGTCCGAGTACGTCAACGACGTTGTTGGCGTGGACGGTCGTGAAGACCAGGTGTCCGGTCAGCGCCGACTGAATCGCGATCTGCGCCGTTTCCGGGTCACGGATCTCGCCGACCATGATCTTGTCCGGGTCGTGGCGCAGGATCGATCGCAGGCCGCGGGCGAAGGTCAGCCCCTTCTTCTCGTTGATCGGGATCTGCGTGATGCCGCGCAACTGGTACTCGACCGGATCCTCGATCGTCACGATCTTGTCCTCGATCGACTTGATCTCGGAGAGCGCGGCGTAAAGGGTGGTGGTCTTTCCGGATCCGGTCGGTCCCGTTACGAGCACCATGCCGTACGGCTCGCGGATGTACTTGCGGAACCGCTGCAGCTCCTGCGCCGGGAACCCCAGGATGTCGAGCGTGAGCTCGGTGAACTGCTCGCTGATCGACTCCTTGTCGAGGATGCGGATCACGGCGTCCTCGCCGTGCACGCTGGGCATGATCGACACGCGGAAGTCGATCGTCTTGCCGGGCATCCGCACCTTGAAGCGGCCGTCCTGCGGAATGCGCTTCTCGGCGATGTCGAGCTCCGCCATGACCTTGATGCGCGACACCACCGAGCTGTGGAACTGCCTGGCAATCGGCCGCATCGCGGGCTGCAGCACGCCGTCGATTCGATACTTCACATGGACGGCGTCGTCGCCAGTCTCGATGTGGATGTCGCTCGCCCGGCGCTGGATGGCGGTGTAGATCGTCGAGTCCACCAGGCGGATGATCGGGTTCATGTCGCCCGTCGTCAGCTTCTCGACGGTGAGGCTGTCTTCCCCGATCTCCTCGTCTTTCAGCACCTGCAGCTGGAAACCGTCGACGGCGTCCTCGAGCACGCGCTGCGAGCTCTCGCTCTTCTTCAGAATCGACTGGATCGCCGATGCCGCGCCGACGGTGACCTTGATCGGAGTCCGGAGCACGGCCGACAGCTCGTCGATCATCGGCAGGTCGGCCGGATCCGAGACGACGATGACGAGCGCGTTGCCTTCCCGGCGCAGCGGCACGAAGCCGTAGCGCAGCATCAGATCGGCCGGAATCGATCGGAAGAGCTCCTGGTCGATCCGGAATTCGTCCATGTCGACGAACTCCCGGCGATAGCGTGCCGCCAGCTGCTGCGCCCGCGCCACTTCGGCCGAATGGTCGTCCGGAGGCTGGATGAGTCCGTGTGAGTCAGCTGTCGTCATATCAGTCGAATGCGCCATCGTTATCCCGCCTGCACTACCGACGTCAGCTCGAACAGCGGCATGTAAAGGGCGAGCACCACGACCGCGATGATGATGCCCATGATCACGAGGAGTACCGGCTCGACGAGCGTGATGAAGCGCGATACCTCGGTTTCAATCTCTTCGTCGTAGAAATCGGCCAGGCTGTTGAGCATCTCCTGCAGAGCTCCAGTCGATTCGCCGACTTCAACCATTTTCACAGCCACATCCGGAAATGTCGCGCGCTCCCGCAGAGCTGCGGCGAATCCCTGCCCTTCCTGGACGCGCTGGCGCACTTCGTCGAGCTGCGCCGCGAGGTGCCGGTTGGACATCGAGCGGCCGCTGATCTCGATCGCATTCACCAGCGGGATGCCGCCGCCGAGCAGCGTCGCCAGCGTACGCGCGACCTGAGCCGTTGCGAACTTGCGGACGGTCTCGCCGAAGAACGGCAGCGTCAGGAGAAATCGATGGAAGCTCGCCCGCTGAGCCGGGTGCCGGACCCAGAGCATGATCGCCACGATGATCGCCGCAGCGATCGGCAGGATCAGCCAGATGTTCTGGACGACGAAATTCGAGATGCCCACGATGATCCGTGTCGAGAGCGGAAGCGGCCGGTCGAAGTTGCCGTAGAAGTCCGAGAACGCCGGCACGACTCGCAGGACGATGATGCCGATCAGGACGATCATCACCGTGACGAGGATGGCCGGGTAAATCAGCGCGGAGATCGTCCGCTTCCGGACCGTTCCAATGACCTTCTCGTACGCGACGTAGCGCCGGATGACCGAGTCGAGGTTGCCGCTCCGCTCCCCTGCCATCAGCGACGCCGAGTAGACGGGAGGAAACATGGTGCCGTGCTCGGAGAACGCGTCGGAGAGCGACGTCCCCGCCTTCACCTTTTCGTAGACCGCGTCGAGTGCGGCCTTGAAGGTCACGTTCGAGACCCGCTGGCGCAGGATGTCGAGCGACTGCACCAGCGGCATCCCCGCCTTGAGCAGTGTCGCGAGCTCCTGGTTGAAGACGATGAATTCCTGCCGGCCGACCCGGCCGCCACGGCCCCGGCCAAACGACACGGCGGTGCGCAGCCCCGTGCGGCGCTGCAGTGAGAGAATGTAAAGACCCTTCTCTTCCAGCTCGCGACGCAGCCGGTCTTCGCTGTCTGCAACGTAGATCCCCTCGAGGATCTCGCCGCCCGGTGTACCGAGTCTGCAGCGGAACTCCATGGTTACGTTTAAGTTAGACGGAAGAGGCGCCGCATCGGCTTGTCACGCGCTCCAGAGGGGGCCGCTTGTTACCGGGTATTTTCGGCCGAAGGTCGGTGAGGAAACACCCTGACGGCAGCAGGGTACGTGCCTCGAAATGATACTATCGCCACACTTTGGCATCTGAAGCGCTCGGAATGATTGAGACTCGCGGGCTCATCGGCTCGGTCGAGGCGGCGGATGCAATGGTCAAAGCTGCGAACGTCGTCCTGGTCGCCAAGGAGTACATTGGCGCTGGCTACGTCACGGTGCTCGTCCGAGGCGACGTGGGCGCTGTGAAAGCGGCCACCGACGCGGGCGCGGCGGCCGCGCGCCGGGTAGGCGAACTCGTGTCAGTGCACGTCATCCCGCGGCCCCACAGCGAAGTCGAACGAATCCTTCCCAAAGGATAGCGCTCCCCGATGGCCGTCCCGGGCTCCCCGAACCAGACGGACAAAGACCTGGCGTCGATCGCCGAGGCACGCGCGTGTGCCAGAGTCGCGCGACAGGCCCAGCCGCGCCTCGCCGAACTGTCCCAGGAACAAATCGACGCGATCGTCGGGGCAATGGCTGACGCCGTGACGCCTCACGCCGAGGCGCTCGCCCGCCTGGCCGTTGAGGAGACCGGATACGGCGTGGCCGCCGACAAGGTCCAGAAGAACCTGTTCGGTTCGCAACGGGTATACGAGTTCATCAAGCCGATGCGGACCGTCGGCGTCATTGGCCGGCTGGAAGACCGCAAGGTGATCGAGATCGCCGAGCCGTTCGGCGTCGTCGCCGCCATCGTGCCTTCCACGAACCCGACGTCAACCGCGATCTATAAGGTGCTCATCGCCCTCAAGGCGCGATGCCCGATTGTGATCAGCCCCCATCCCTCGGCCGCAAAGTGCATCACGCGGACCGTGGAGATCATGGCCGAGGCCGCGGCACGAGCCGGAGCGCCGTCCGGCAGCATCGGCTGGATGAACACGGTCACCCTTGAAGGAACCCAGGAGCTGATGAAAGCGCGCGAGGTGGCGGTCATCCTGGCGACCGGCGGAATGGGCCTCGTGCGCGCTGCATACAGCGCCGGAAAGCCGGCGTACGGCGTCGGTCCTGGAAACGCACCGTGCTACATCGAGCGCTCAGCCGATCTCGCGAAGGCGGCCAGCGACATCATGATCGGCAAGACGTTCGACAACGGGCTGCTGTGCTCGTCGCCAAACTCCGTGGTCGTCGATGAGGCTGTCGCGGAAGAAGCACGGCGCCGGTTCGAGGCACTCGGCGCGTATTTCCTGAACGGGGCGGAGGCCGACGCGCTTGCCAAAGTACTCGTCACGCCACAACGGCTGCCCAATCCGGCGCTCGTCGGGAAGCCCGCCGCAGCGCTCGCGGAGATGGCCGGTCTCAAGGTTCCCGACAAGACCAAGGTGTTGATTGCCCCGCTGAAGGGCGTCGGGCGCGACTATCCCCTGTCGATCGAGAAGCTGTGTCCGGTCCTTTCCTGGTACGTCGTCGGCGACTGGCGTCAGGGCTGCGAACGCTGTATCGAGATCCTGCGTTACGGCGGCATGGGGCACACCATGTCGATCCACTCCGAGAACCAGGATGTGATCCTCGAGTTCGGGCTCCGGAAACCGGCGTTCCGCATCTGCGTCAATACGCCCACGACGCACGGATCGATCGGCCTCACCACCGGTCTTGACCCGGCGATGACCCTCGGCTGCGGTGGATGGGGCGGAAACATCACGTCCGACAACATCTCGCCGCGACACCTGCTCAACGTGAAGCGGCTGGCGTACGAGGTTCGACCCGCGCCGCCGTCCGCCGCCATGGCCGATGTTGTCGGACGGCCAGCGGCCGATGCAGGTCGGGCCCCCGTCGCGGCAAGCCGGGAACCCGGGCTTCCAAAGACATCCCGAGCACCCGAGCAGCGCGGCATATCCGCCCAAGCGCTCGCCGAACGGATCGACGCCTTTCTCTCCTCCCGCGGCTATAAGTCTTCTGGGTCTGCGACCGAGGTCCCTCGCCAGACGGCAACCCAGACGCCCCAACAGGCCGTCGAATTCGTGTGTGAGGACGACGTGCGAGCAGCGCTGGCTGCTGGAAAGAAGCTGGTCGTCGGAGACCGGACGATCATTACGCCGGCCGCCCGGGATCTGGGGGAATCACAGAGGGTATTCGTCCAGTCGTCTTGGCCGTCCTGACAGGGCCTGACGAATCAGACGGAACCCGTCGATAAAGACTTCACGGCGAGACTCGTCGCTGCCCGCAATTGCTGAGCCTACTGGACTTATTGTTGACCCGTAATTTTGCCGAATGGTAGAGTACGCCCGGATGCGGAAGGCGCCGGAACACCGGAAAACCCGCGTAGGCCCTGTGACTTCTTTCGGCGCGTCCGCCGGGCTCACGCTTGCGCTCTGCCTTCTCGGCATGGTTGCGTTGCCGGTCCCCTCGGCAGCTGGTCAGTCGGCCTCCCCGGCTACCTCGGCGCCGGCGCCGCAGACGGATGCGGTCGCGGATCTCATCGCGCTTTCGACTTCACATTTCGACAAGGGGCAGAAGGAGCTCCGGGAAGGCCACCTCGAGATGGCCAAGGCGGAATTCAACCGCTCCCTCGAGGTGCTGCTCGAATCGCGTTACGGCGCGCGCACCGATCCGCGGATTCGCGAGCACTTCGACCGCCTCGTTGAGCGGATCAGCGCCTATGAGCTCACGGCACTCGCGCAGGGCGACGGCTTCACGGAAAAGAAATACGAGCCGGCCACCATCGACGACCTGCTGACGATCTCGACCTTCGAGCAGCCGCCCGCCACGCCTGAAACCAAGAAGGTCGTGTCGGCCGACCTCGAGGAGACCCCGCACGACATCGACATCCCGCTGAACGCGAAGGTGCTGCAGTACGTGCAGTTGTTCAGCGGCCGACTGAAGGGCTACCTCGAGGATGGCCTGAGCCGCGGCGCGCAGTACCTCCCGATGATTCAGGAAGTCTTCCGCGCCGAAGGGCTGCCGCTCGACCTCGCATATGTGCCACTCATTGAGAGTGCGTTCAAGCCGAGCGCGCTGTCGAAAGCAAAGGCCAAGGGCATCTGGCAGTTCATGCGCGGCACTGGGCTCGAGAACGGCCTGGAGCACGACTGGTACATCGACGAACGCGCGGATCCCGAAAAGGCCACCCGGGCCGCCGCCAAGTACCTGACCACGCTGTACGGCATGTTCGGGGACTGGCACCTCGCGCTGGCCTCGTACAACGGCGGACCCGGCCGCGTGCAGCGCGCGATGAAGCGGTCGCGCCGCGACGACTTCTGGCAGCTCACGAGCTCCACGCGCTACCTGCCGCGTGAGACCCGCGACTATGTGCCTCTCATCCTTGCCGCGATCGTCGTCGCGCGGAATCCGGCACAGTACGGGTTGAACATCGCGGAGCTCGAGATCGAGCGCTCCGAACAGATTGCCATCGCCAACCCCATCGACCTGAGAAAGGTCGCTGAATGGGCCGGTGTGCCGGTGGAGAGGATTCAGAACCTGAACCCGGAGCTTCGCCGCTGGACGACACCCGTTCGAGAGACCGACTACCAGCTGAACGTGCCTGAGGGAACCGGCCCGCAGATCCTCGCCTCCATGGCGGCTGCGGATCCAGACGAGCTGGTGTCGTTCAATCGCCACACCGTCAAGAAGGGCGAGACGATATCGTCGATCGCGAAGAAGCTGAAGGTCAGTCGAACGGATCTGGCCGAAGCCAACTACATGAAGACCTCGGCACGGTTGACCGCCGGACAACAGCTGATCATTCCACGTGCGCCGACGACGATGCTGGCGGCGCGGACTGAGACACCTGCGCCGGTGGCGGAGTCGCGGTCCGTTGATGCCGTCGTGGCCAGCAACGTCCGGCCGCCGGCGGTCCAGAACGAATCGGCTGCCAGCGCCGCCACGAAGGTCACCCACCGCGTGAAGCGCGGCGAAACGCTCTTCTCCATCGCGAGGCTGTATCACACGACTGTTGACGCGGTGAAACAGTGGAACCGCATCACCGGCTCGGCGATCAAGACCGGTCAGCGGCTGACGATCCTCCGGCCCGACTCCGTCGGCACCAACTAGCCAGAATCTGCGTACTTTCCGTATGAGCGCGATCGCAGGAACTGCGATCCGATCCAGTCACCATTCGTTGAACTCCACGCCAATCGCCTGATTCGGGGCAGCCGGACCGAGGCGGCACGTTTTGCAGTTCAGGTGGGCAATGCTCGCCGTCCTGCGCAGCGCCGCCGTCTTCGGCGTGGATGCCTATCCCGTGAACATCGAGGTCGACGTGTCGTTCGGCCTCCCCCACTTCAGCATGGTGGGTCTGCCAGACGCGACGGTTCGCGAGAGCCGTGACCGCGTCCGGTCGGCGATCCGCAACTCGGGCTTCGACTTTCCACACCATCGAATCACGGTCAATCTCGCACCCGCGGACGTTCGCAAGGCCGGGTCGTCGTTCGACCTTCCGATCGCGCTCGGCCTCCTCGCGGTCTCCGGCCCGGTCACTCGCCGCGAGGTGACGGACACGGTCGTCGTGGGCGAACTCTCCCTCGACGGCGGGATCAATGGGATTCGTGGAGTGCTGCCAATTGCGATTGCCGCGAGGCGCCTGGGGGTCAAGCGGCTGCTCCTGCCGCCGCAGAACGTCGCAGAGGCGTGTGTCGTTGAAGGGCTCGAAGTCTGTCAGGTCAGGTCGCTGCCCGACGCCGTCGACGCGTTGAACCGTCCAGACGCCGCACCAATCGCCAGGGTGCTGGAATCGTCGTCGGCAAAGCCGCCGGTGGACGACGGAGATCTCGCTGACGTGCGCGGGCAGCTCTTCGCCAGGCGTGCGTTAGAAGTGGCCGCCGCGGGTGGACACAACCTGCTGCTGACGGGTCCTCCCGGGGCCGGGAAGACCATGATGGCCAGGCGTCTCGGAACGATCCTGCCGCCGCTGACGTTCGACGAAGCCCTCGAGTGCACGGCGATCCATTCCGTGGCGGGCACACTCCCTTCCGGGGGCGGCCTCCTCACCCAGCGGCCGTTTCGCGCACCCCATCACACGATCTCGACCGTTGCGCTCGTCGGCGGCGGGTCGATGCCACGGCCCGGCGAGATCTCGCTCGCGCACAACGGTGTGCTGTTCCTCGACGAGATGCCGGAATTCGATCGGCGGGTACTCGAAGTGCTCCGGCAGCCGCTCGAGGAAGGACGAGTCACGATCGCACGCGCCGCGCGCACGGCGGTCTTTCCCGCCCGATTCGTCCTGGTTGCCGCGATGAACCCGTGTCCGTGCGGGTTCAGCGGTGACGAGCGGCGGACGTGCCGCTGCACTCCCTCGCACATCGCGCGCTACAGGAGCCGACTGTCGGGTCCCCTGCGCGACCGGATCGATCTGATTGTCGAGGTTCCTGCCGTGCCGGTCAGCGCGATCGCCGACGCTGTCGCCGGAGAGGACTCGGCGACCGTCCGGCTACGTGTCTGCGCCGCGCGCGATCGCCAGCAATCACGGCTTCCCGATACCGGCGCACACACGAATGCGGCACTGCGAGGGCGACCGGCGGCGCACGTCTGCCGTCCTGATGCGCGCGGGCGAGAGCTTCTGAAACGCGCCGCCGAACGGTTCGGGTTGAGCGCGCGCGGCTACGACCGCGTGCTGAGGGTTGCGCGGACGATTGCGGATCTCTGTGCGGCCGACCGCGTCGGCGAAGACCACGTCGCGGAGGCGCTGCAATACAGGCTGATGGAGTGAGCCGGGCGGAAAGCAGGGTGACGTATGGAAACAGGGATAGGGCGTCGGATGTTCGTCGGAAGCGTCGTGGCTGGCCTTCCGCTGCTGGCTTCTTCGACTGCGGGCGCGGTGAGGCTTGCGGGACAGGCGACCCACAACCACCTCAATACCGCCGGGACGGATCCAGTGATCGATCACATCGTCCGGCAGATGGCGGCGGCACACAACGCGCTGCGCCGTGAACGGAAGGGAGAGTTCGCCAGGGCCTTTGCGGCACAACTGAAATCGCTGGCAGTCTACGCCCGCGCCACAGGCCTCGATGCGCGGGTGAAGTCGGGGCTCGCAACGCTGGTCGAACGGGAAGGGCGCGACAACGTGCTGTACGCCGAGATCGATCGCAATCGGATGCGTGGCGAACTGAAAGCCTACGGCGTCCAGTCGCCGGACGAGCGCGTGCTCAACGCTCAGCTCGAGCTCGACTACGCAGGACGCCGAGCGATCGTGGACGCCGTCATGACGGCAGGACCCGCGGCCAACTGGGAAAAGCTCGCCGCGATGCTGGAACTGTCGGCGCAGGGACTCGATCGCCGGCAGAACCAGGGGTCCGTCCTCCGCGTCAGTCTCCAGGACCCCAACGACGCGGAGTACTGGAAGGCCTACTGCGAGACGCTCCTCGAGTACCTCAAGGAGACGCAGCTTCTCGCCACTTTGCACTGCGCCGCTGCACTCATCCCGGTCGTAGGCGTGGCGTTCGCGCCGCTCTGTGCGGCCTACCAGATCGCCTCGTTGATCTACGGAATGATGTACGCGGGAGACTGCCTGAACGCCCGGTTCTGAGGTTGGGCCGGCCGGTGTGGATTCCCGCACCGGCCGCCTCCGACAGGAGTGGCTGCGATGCACTCGAGGAATGAAAGCCGATTGGGCGTCATCTTCACCACGGCACTGATTGTGACCTGGCTGGCAACAGGCCTCATCGCGGTCATGGGTTGGCACGACCGTGAGGTGCCGGGCCGACTGCTGCAATGGATCGCTTTGTGGGCCTTTACGGTGGCCGCGCCGACGATCCAGGCCTTGCGCATTCATCGGCTGCTCGACGATTTCGATCGGGACTTCCCAACGCCATCTCAGGGAAGCCTTCGCCAGCTCGAACATGCGCGCATCGTGATCCTGATCTGCGGCTCGATGACCGTGCTGTGTGTTTTCACGATTGTGATGGACGTCTGGAGAGCCACACCATGAAACTGATCACGAAGATCGCAGGCATGGCGATCCTGCTTGGAATCGATTCACCGGCCGCACGCGCCGACGTACGACTCACGACTCAGGTCGTGGTGCGTCCGATTTCCACGGTTGCGCGCCCATCAGCGGACGCAGCCCCACTGCCGCAGGGGCTTGCGACCCCCGGCGAGACGAAGACGTACATCGCCGGCGGCTCTGTCCGAATCGAGCAGCTGGCTGGAACGGTTCGGTCCGTCGTGCTGATTCGGCCTGACGGGCAGTTCGTCCTTTTCCCGGATTCGCAGAGGTACCTGCGGGCGGCGGCACTGGGCAATGCCAGTGGCTCTCTGGCACCGACGTTCATTCGTACCGGAGAGTTCTCCACGCTGCTGGGTCATCGCTGCGAGCGCGTGTTGGTCCAGATGTCGCTCGCGCTCCCTGTCACGCCGCCCGCCGGGTTCCCGACACGCGTGACCTTCGATGGTGAACTGTGGCTGGCGGACGCCTATCGATCCGAGGGAGAAGCGCTTCGCAAGACCCTGGCTCTCGTGAGCAGCCTCCCGGCCGGCCTGGAAGGCATGGTGATGCGCCAGGTGTTTCGAAACAACCAGCTGGGATACGAGATCGAGTCGACGGTGCTCGACATCACCGATGGGCCGATCGCCGCCGAGATGTTCGAGATCCCGGCTGGCTTTCGACGCGCAGATCAGCCGGCTATACCGGAGACTCCTCCGACCGGCGCGCGTCGTGCACAGCCCTGATCGCGGTCGCCGTGATGATGACCGCGCCTCCAAGAATCGTCCAGCCGCCAGCCGCTTCGCCCCTGATCAGCCACGTCCACACCGGATTCAACACTGGCTCGAGCAGCAGGAGCAGCGAGATCTCCAGGGCCGGAAGCCGCCGGATCGCCGTGCTCAGACAGACGTACGCGAGGCCGACTTGAAACACGCCCAGATAGACGAGCGTGGCCCACTCCGCCACGGGCGCATCCGAAAGAGGCAACGCAAACGGAAGCGCAGCCAGGCAGGCGAACACATTGCCGGTGATCACCGATGTCACGGTGGCGCTGCCCGACTGATCGTCGCGGCCGATTCTCCGGAGGGTGAGCAGCGTGAGCCCCCACGCCAGTCCTGACGCGGCAGCGAGCCAGTTGCCCAGCGCGGGATTCGAGGCGGTTGCCGTGGCCTCCGGCCTGCCGAGAAAACACAGAAGGACGCCGCCGGCAACCGCTGTCAGATACGCAATGTCCCTTCGCCGGACACGCTCGTCGAGGACGAACGGCGCAAGGGCCAGGACGTAGAGCGGAGCGGTGGACTGCAGAAAGATGGCGTTGGCCGCCGTCGTCAGCTTCGTCGCGCCGACAAAGAGCGAGAGTGTCGCGGCGTAGACGATGCCCGCGGCGATCGCTCGCGGGTTCCACGAGAGACGCCCGCGCAGCCAGAGCAACAGCACCAGCGCCGCGATGCCCGACCGAATCAAGGAGACTTGAGGAACCGTGAAGGACTCGACCTTGATCCCGGCCCCGCCCGTTGAGAACAGCACAGCGGCTGAGATGGCCAGCAGTCGAGCTGCATTTCGCTCCGTATTCGCCACTGTCATTTAATGTAGAGCGGCTGCTAATCGCTGTGCTACCCTGCCTAGGGTTTTCCGGCTCGGAAAGTCACCCCTTCGCTGGAGCTCCAAGGCCCCCTGGCTACGGTCGGGCCAAATAAACGATGGCATCACGGCGCTACACGATTCTGATTGCTGACCGCTCGTCCGGCGTTGTCCGGCGAGTGACGGTATCTGCCCGCCCGGCGGTGGCCGTGGCGTGCGCGATCGTGACGCTGCCGGTGCTGATTGGCTTCGGGGCCGCCTGGAAGGCCAAGAGCGAAAACGCCTCCCTGTACTCGAACAACCGTTCGCTCCAGGCCGAGAATTCCAATTACCGCGGCGCGACGGAAGCGCTGTCCGAACAGATTCAATCGCTGCAGACGGTTGTCGCCGATCTTGGTGCACGCTCGGCGCTGGATCCGGCACTCTCAACCGCTGTCGAGAAGCTGCCCGCGTTCGTGAAGAGCCGCGCGATGGGCGGCAGCTCAGCCGCGATCCCAACTGCTCAGCAAAGCGCCTACGCCAAGACGCTCTCCGCGCTTGCGACGCCTGAAGACACATTCGGCCTGCTGCGCAATGTGCTCGAAGGCCTCCAGACCCGGCTGCACGACGTCCGGTACATGGTCGAGCGCCGGAACGCGCTGGCGGCCGCCACGCCTTCGATCTGGCCGGCTCATGGCTGGCTGACCTCCCGCATGGGATCCCGCCATGATCCGATGACCGGCAGCGAGGACTTCCATGCCGGCCTCGACATCGCCGGCGAGAAGGGGCAGCCGATCTACGCGACCGCATCCGGTCGGATCTCGCAGGCCGAATATCAGGGCGCCTACGGAAACCTGGTTGTCGTCGATCACGGGTTCGGCCTGGAAACCAAGTACGGCCACCTGTCATCCTTCTCAGTCAAGCCCGGACAGACGGTCAAGCGCGGCGACGTGATCGGCCGTCTCGGCGCAACAGGGCGCGCGACCGGTAATCACCTGCACTACGAGGTTCGCGCCAACGGCCGGCTCCTCAACCCGCTGCAACTGCTCACTCAGCAGAAGCCGCGCGACCAGTAATCCCCTAACCCCAGGTCCGGCTGAAGCCGGACACTCCAAGGCTCGTTTCCTTGCCGATCGCGTAGCCGTGGGCTACGATCGGTTGATATTCACTCTCGTTTGAGCTCCACCTACAGCTGAATGATCGGTCAACTACTCGCCAAGGTCATCGGCACCCAGAACGAACGCGAAATCAAGCGTCTGCGTCCGCTCGTCGCTGAAATCAATGCGCTCGAGCCGTCGATTCAGCCGCTCTCCGACGACGAGCTCCGCGCCAAGACCGAGGAGTTCCGGCAGCGGATCGCCGGCGGCGAAACGGTCGACGACCTGCTGCCTGAAGCCTTCGCAGTGGTGCGGGAGGCTGGCCGCCGGGTGCTCAACATGCGGCACTTCGATGTCCAGCTGATGGGCGGCATGGTCCTCCACCGCGGACGGATCGCCGAGATGAAGACCGGTGAAGGCAAGACGCTGGTCGCGACACTCCCCGTCTATCTCAACGCCCTCGAGGGCAAGGGCGTGCACGTCGTGACGGTCAACGACTACCTGGCCCGCCGCGACTCCGAATGGATGGGACGTCTCTATCGGTTCCTCGGCATGTCCGTCGGGGTCATCCAGCATGACCTCAACGACCAGCAGCGCCAGGTCGCGTACGGCGCCGACATCACCTACGGCACCAACAACGAGTTCGGCTTCGACTACCTGCGCGACAACATGAAGTTCGACTTCGCGTCGATGGTCCAGAGGGGCCATCACTTCGCCGTCGTGGACGAAGTCGACAGCATCCTCATCGACGAGGCCCGGACCCCGCTGATCATCTCCGGTCCGGCCGAGGAGTCCACGGACCTGTACTACGAGGTCGACCGCATCATCCCGAGGCTCAAAGCGGGTGCGGTGACGCGCGGCGACGTCAAGGCCGAGGATCGCGAGCAGCTCGAATCGACCGGTGACTACATCGTCGACGAAAAGCACAAGACGGTGACGCTGACCGAAACCGGCATGGCCAAGGCCGAGGAGATGCTCCAGCACCGCGTCGTGCCGGACTCGGGCGGCATGTACGACCCGGTCAACATGCCGCTGCTCCACCACATTCATCAGGCCCTGCGCGCCCACACGCTGTTCAGGCTCGACGTGGACTACATGATCAAGGACGGTCAGGTGGTCATCGTCGACGAATTCACTGGGCGCCTGATGCCGGGACGGCGGTGGAGTGACGGCCTGCACCAGGCGGTGGAAGCCAAGGAGAAGGTGAAGATCGAGCGCGAGAACCAGACACTCGCCACCATCACCTTCCAGAACTACTTCCGCAAGTACAAGAAGTTGTCGGGCATGACCGGCACGGCCGAAACCGAGGCTCCCGAGTTCGACAAGATCTACAAGCTCGACGTCGTCGTCGCCCCGACGAACCGTCCGCTGGTGCGTATCGAGAATCCGGACCTCGTGTACAGGACGGGCGGCGAGAAGTTCGACGCCATCGTCAACGACATTCTCGAACAGCAGAAGACCGGCCGGCCGACGCTCGTCGGTACCGTCTCCATCGAAAAGTCCGAGCGGCTCTCGACACTGCTCCGCAAGCGCGGCATCAAGCACGTGGTGCTCAATGCCAAGTACCACGCCCAGGAAGCGGAGATCGTGGCGCAGGCCGGCCGCAAAGGAACCGTCACGATCGCGACCAACATGGCCGGCCGCGGCACCGACATCCTACTGGGCGGCAACCCTGAGCACATGGCGCGGCAGCAGTGCCTCGCCGAAGAGGTCGCCGAGAAGCTGCCGAAGGGCGAAGAAAAGTTTGTAGACGACGAGGAGTTCGTCTACTTCTTCCACCTCGATTCCTTCTACCGCGTACCGCGCGCAGAGTGGGAACGCATCTCCACCCATTTCAAGCGACAGGCAGAGACCGAGCACGACGAGGTCGTCGCGCTCGGCGGCCTGCACATCCTCGGCACCGAACGTCACGAGGCCCGGCGCATCGACAACCAGCTTCGCGGACGCGCCGGCCGCCAGGGCGACCCTGGCTCATCGCGCTTCTATCTCTCGCTCGAAGACGACCTCATGCGGATCTTTGGGTCGGACCGCATCTCTGGCCTGATGCAGCGGCTGGGCATGGAGGAAGGCGTTCCCATCGAGCACAACATGGTGACGCGCGCCATCGAGCGCGCCCAGAAGCAGGTCGAAGCGCAGAACTTCTCCGTCCGCAAGCACCTGCTCGAATACGACGACGTCATGAACAAGCAGCGTGAGAGTGTCTACACGCTGCGCCGTGAGATCCTCGAAGGCAAGATTCACCTGAGCGAGGACGAGGTCGTCGACTCGCGTGCCTACGTGCTGGCCCTGGCCGAAGACACCCTCGAGGACCAGATCGATCGATTCGCCGGCGAGAAGCTCGACGTCGAGGAGTGGGATGTTCCAGCGCTCATCCGCGAGTCGTCACGGGTCTTTGGCCTGGATCCGCAGGCGCTCGAACAACTCGAACTGGAGTCAAAGAGCGCCGAGGAAATCGGCGATGCGATCTGGGCGCTGGCGAAAACCAGCTACGAGGAGAAGGATCGCATTGTCGGCGGCGAACTCCTGCGGCGGGTCGAGCGCGACCTCATGCTGCAGATCGTCGATCACCAGTGGAAGGACCACCTTTATTCGCTCGACCACCTGAAGGAAGGCATCGGCCTCCGCGGCTACGGGCAGCGCGATCCGCTCGTCGAGTACAAGAAAGAGAGCTACGCGCTCTTCACGGATATGAAGGCGCGCATCGAAGAAGAGATCGTGCGCACGCTGTTCTGGCTCCGTCCGGTGCTGAACGAAGAAGCCCCGGCGGTTCCCCGCGCCCGCCGCGGGCCGCAACAGCTGACGATGAACAACCCCGGAGCGGAAGTGATCCCCGCGTTCGGGGCCAGCCGATCGCCGGCTCCGATGCCGCCGCCCGACATGCCCGAAATGGGCGATGGTGGACCGCAACCGCCTCGTACCGGTGGAGATGACGTCATCAAGCCGTTCCGGCGCGAGGAGCCGAAAGTGGGGCGGAACGATCCGTGCCCCTGCGGGAGCGGCAAGAAGTACAAGAAGTGCCACGGCGCCGCGGCGTGAGCCGTGTAGAATCACATATGGAACTCAAGACGCCCGAGCTCACACTCAGCGAAATCGAAACCGGCATCGTTACCGCGCTGACATTCGACGACGTGCTGCTCGTGCCGCAGCATTCCACGGTGCTGCCCACGCAGGTAGACGTCTCGACCCGCCTGACCCGCAACATTCGACTGAACGTCCCGCTGCTCAGCGCAGCGATGGACACTGTGACCGAGTCGTCTCTGGCGATTGCCATGGCGCAGCTCGGCGGCCTCGGCGTCATCCATAAGAATCTCGCCATTCACGAGCAGGCACTCGAAGTCGACCGGGTGAAGCGCTCCGAAAGCGGGATGATCGTCAACCCGATCACCCTCTCGCCGTCGAACCGGATCTACGAGGCGCAGGATCTGATGCAGAAGTACCGCATCTCTGGCGTCCCGATTACCGAAGACGGAAGCAAGGAAGGCCGGCTCGTCGGCATCCTCACCAACCGGGATCTGCGCTTCGAGACGAACGTGCAGCGGCGGATCGACGAGGTGATGACGAAGAACCCGCTGTTCACTGTCCCCGTCGGCACGACGCTGGACGAAGCGCGGGCGTTCCTGCACCAGCACAAGGTCGAAAAGCTCCTCGTCGTCGACAAGGACTTCCGGCTGAAGGGGCTGATCACCGTTAAGGACATCCAGAAGGCCATCAAGTACCCGGCAGCGTGCAAGGACCATCTCGGCCGCCTCCGCTGCGGCGCGGCCATCGGTGTGGCGAAGGACTCGCTGGATCGCGCGCAGGCGCTGGTCTCGGCCGGCGTTGACGTCCTGGTGATCGACACCGCGCACGGCCACTCGCAGGGTGTGCTCGACATGGTGGCCCGCATCCGCCACGAGTTCCCGAACACCGACATCGTCGCCGGCAACGTTGCCACCGCCGGCGCGACCACCGCGCTCGTCGAGGCCGGCGTGGACGCCGTCAAGGTCGGCATCGGCGCCGGGTCCATCTGCACGACTCGCGTCGTGGCAGGCATCGGCGTGCCGATGATCAGCTCCATCATGGAGTGCGCGAGGGCAGCTGCCGCGCTGAACGTTCCCGTCATCGCTGACGGCGGCATCCGCTACTCGGGCGACATCGTCAAGGCGCTCGCCGTCGGAGCCAGTTGCGTCATGACCGGCAACCTGTTCGCCGGCACCGATGAGAGCCCGGGAGAGCTGATCCTGTTCCAGGGGCGCACCTACAAGGAGTACCGCGGGATGGGGTCGATCGGGGCCATGCGCCGCGGCAGCCGCGACCGGTATTTCCAGGACGAGTTCGATCTCGAGGGCGGCCGGGCCGCCGACAAGCTCGTGCCCGAGGGGATCGAGGGACGCGTCGCCCACAAGGGCAGCGCCGCGGCGGTCATCCACCAGTTGATGGGTGGCCTGCGGGCCGGGATGGGCTACTGCGGCAGCGCAACGATCCCTGAGCTGCAGCGGAAGGCGAAGATCATTCGCATCACGCCGGCGGGCGCTCGCGAGAGCCACGTCCACGACGTGACCATTACCAAGGAAGCGCCGAACTACCGGATGGAATAACCCCGTCCGGAAAACGCGACAGATCACCCTCCCCGCTCACGCTCTCGCGCCGAGCTCACGCCCGGATGAGCTGACGGCTTGGCATGCCTTCTGCGGTAGTGACAAGGCGACCTGACACTCGTGCGCCCAGCCTTGGAGGCACCCCATGTATCAGCATCGACGCAGGACCCTGCTCTGGTGGACGCTCGGCGCCGCAATCGCGCTGACGGTGCCGCCTCTGACAGCACAGGAGTCCCTGCCGTACAACAAGCTCGGGAGGGCGGCTGTCGAGTATCGCGACAAGGCTATCCACGTCGTGGCCGCGTATTACTACTCACAACGCAACCACGATTACCGCTGGCTCTATATCCAGTCCGGAGTCACGACGCGCGACGACAACGTCATCCACCGGGATGCGATCGTCCTGCGCACGCCGCAGGGCCGGGAGATCCCGCTCGCGACCCAGCGCCGTGTCGGAGAGGACATCAACCGCGTTGAGAATCTGCTGCAGAACGCCAGCGTGGTCAGCCACGACGTTCGGTCGTACTTCACCCAACAGCGGTGGTCCGAGGAGATGCAGCTGTTCAGGCTCCCCTTCGGCAACGTCGTTTCTAACTCGTTCATCGCCGACCGCGATCGTGTCGCGCTAGGCCCGCTCTTCTTCGAATCGCCGACGGGCGCCTGGGAGGACGGCAGGTACACCCTCGTCGTGCGTCATGAAAAGGGAGCGGCCGAACTGCCGATCACGCTCGAGTAACGATCGAAATCTTCCGCGTGGTGTCGTCGACGATGTCGATCTGAACCTGGGTCGCGGGCGTGAATGCGTGCGTGAGGCGATCGGGCCACTCGATCGCGAGCACACCGTCCGCGACGCCGAGCTCGTCGAGGCCCAGATCCTCTCCCGCCGCTCGATCCAGCCGGTAGAGATCGACGTGGTACAGCGTCAGGCGTCCACCCCGGTACTCGTGCACCAGCGTGAACGTGGGGCTGCTCACCTCCGCCGCGTCGATCCCCAGGCCCTCGGCCAGCCCGCGCACGAAAGCCGTCTTCCCTGCGCCGAGGTTCCCTGACAGCAGGACGACGCCGCCGGCGGCCAGACCCGAAGCCAGAGTCTTCGCGACCGCGGCCGTTTCCTGTTCGGAGGTGGTGGTGTGCGTGCTCAACTGCCGGAAGACTCCGCCTGCCCACGCTGCGTGAGCGCGGTCAGCGAGTCGCCGAGACGAGCCAGCACGTCGGCGGCCGTCATTGACACCTGGCCCTGCGCCGCTTCCGCGAGGTCACCGGCGCCACCATGGAGGAACACGGCGACCCGGCAGGCAGCTTCCGCGTCGAGCAGCTGCGCCAGCCAGGCGGCAACCATGCCGGTCAGGACGTCGCCGGTGCCCCCGGTCGCCATCCCGGGATTCCCGGTCGGGTTGATAAAGACTCGTCCCGCCGGCGTGGCGATCACGGTCCGATGACCCTTCAGCACGACGTACACGCGGTGTGTGGTCGCAAAGTCGGCGGCCACGTCGATCCGGTTGGCCTGCACCTCGTCTACGGACACGCCGACGAGCCGAGCCATCTCTCCGGGATGGGGCGTGATGATGACGTCGCGATCGTCTCGGCCAAGCAGGCGGCCAGGATCCTCTGCCAGCAGCGTGAGCGCGTCGGCGTCCAGCACCAGCGGCACCGTGGCGCGATCCACGAGCGCGCGGACGAATGACAGGCCCTCTCGCGTCCGTCCAAGACCAGGCCCGCAGGCGATCACGTCCTGCGACAGCTCCAGCACCCGCTCGATCGCTGCTTCGGACACGCTGCCGCCGTCCTCCGCGAGTGGCTCCGTCATGAGCTCAGGAGCCATCGACGCGACAATCGGCAGGCAGCTCGCGGGCGTCGCGATCGTGACAAGGCCGGCTCCCGAGCGCAGTGCGGCCATGCCGGCAAGATACGCCGCTCCGGTCTTCCCCACCGATCCGCCGACCACGGTGACCCGCCCGAAGTCACCCTTGTGTGCGTCCGCCGCGCGCGGCTCTATCAGCTCGCGCAGCTGTTCCGGCGTCAGCAGATCGACGTAGCGTCCTTCGAGGCCTTCGATGACCTCGTACGGGATTCCGATGTCGGCAATCACGACGTCGCCCGCGTATAACTCACCGGGAGGAAGAATCAGCGGGAGCTTGGGCGCCGCGAGCGTCACGGTCATGGCGGCGTCCACGCAGTCGCCGGGCAGACGCGGCGTATCGGCAGACAGCCCGCTCGGCAGATCGACCGCCACGATTGGGATGTCAGAGGCGTTCACGTCGGCAATGACCGTCTCGAGCATCCCGCTCACAGCCGACGTCAGGCCGGTGCCGAGGATGGCATCGACGATCAGCGTGCACTGGGAGATCTCCGAGAAGTGCAGCTCCCATGTCTGCTCGTCGGCGATTTCGACAACGGTGACGCCGAGGCGGCCGAGGATGTCGAGATTCGTCCGGGCATCGCCTCGAACGTCCGTCAGTGAACCGATGACGAACACCGACGTATCGACACCACGCTGAAGAAGGGTGCGGGCGATGACGAATCCATCGCCGCCGTTGTTACCACGGCCGCAAAGCACGGCTACACGGCCGGCCAGCTGCGACTCGTAGGTCGCTTCAATGGCCGCCACGACCTGGCGGCCGGCGTTTTCCATCAGGACGAGCGATGGAATGCCAATGTCTTCGATGGTGAACCGGTCGGCCTCGCGCATCTGCGCGGCGGTGAGAATGCGCACGCTTGCGCGGAGTGTACTACGATCATTTGTGAAGACCCCAGCGGCCGGTGGGCTCAGGACGCAGAAGGTACCAGCGTGATGGCAGCAACGGTGTACGTGAATGGCCGGATTACAGGCGAGCGCGACGCGGTGGTGTCGGTGCTCGATCACGGATTCCTGTACGGCGAAGGCGTGTACGAGACGCTTCGCACCTATGGCGGCCGCCTGTTTCTCTTCGACCGGCATGCGCGGCGGCTCCGGCGGTCCGCCGCGATGATCGCGCTCGACGTCCCGTTCACCGACGAACAGCTGCTCGAAGCGGTCACGCAGACGATGACGCACGCCGCGGTGGCCGGCGAAGCCTACGTACGGGTACTGGTGACACGCGGCGTCGGCGACCTCACTTACGACCCTCAGGCGACGCCATCGCACACCCTGGTCATCATCGTGAAGCCGCAGGTCGATCCGCCGCCCGAGGCCTATCGCGACGGCGTCCGTGTCGCCATCGTCGACATCATCCGCAATCATCCCGGGTCGGTGAACCCGATGATCAAGAGCAACAACCTGATGAACAACGCCCTGGCGATGCAGGAGGCAATCCGGCGCGGCGCCTTCGAGGGCGTGATGCGGAACTACCGCGGCGAGTTGACCGAGTGCACGACCGCCAATCTGTTCGTCGTGAAGGATGGCCGCGTCCTCACGCCACCGCTCGACGCCGGACTGCTGCCGGGCATCACGCGCGAGTTCGTCTTCGAGATCGGGCGGGCCGGCGGCATCGAGGTCCGCGAGGCCGTCCTCAGAGACGATGACCTCTACGGCGCGGACGAAGCGTTCCTGACCAGCACGACGCGCGAAGCGGTCCCCATCGTCACGGTGGACGACCGGACGATCGGAACGGGCAAGCCGGGCCCTGTCACGATGAAGCTGCTGGAGGCGTTCAGGACTGCAGCAAGGTCCGGCTGAAGCCGGACACTACGATTGCAGGTCATCTATCGGCGGACAGGAACAGAACAGATTCCGATCGCCGTAGGGATTGTCGATACGGCCGATGCTTGGCCAGAACTTGCGCGCCTGTACCCACGGCAGCGGGAACGCCGCCTGTTCCCGCGAATACGAATGCGCCCAATCGGATGCCGCGACTGCCGCCGCCGTGTGCGGCGCGTTCTTGAGGACGTTGTCGCGCGTATCCGCTTTGCCGACAACGACGTCCTCGATCTCCTGGCGGATCTGGATCATCGCGTCGCAGAATCGATCGATCTCGCCCTTGTCCTCGCTCTCCGTCGGCTCCACCATCAACGTTCCTGCCACTGGAAACGAGACCGTCGGTGCGTGAAAGCCGAAATCCATGAGGCGCTTCGCGACGTCCATCTCCTCCACGCCCGCGGCCTTGAACGCGCGGAGATCGAAGATCAGCTCGTGCGCGACGCGTCCGTTCGCACGGGTATAAAGCACGGGATAGTGCTTCTCCAGGCGCGCCTTGATGTAGTTGGCATTGAGGATCGCGTAGCGGGTGGCGTCGGTGACGCCGTCGGCCCCAAGCATCCGGATGTAGGCGTAGGAGATCAGCAGGATGCTGGCACTGCCCCATGGCGCCGCCGAACCAGCCGGTATCGCCTTACCGCCTCCGACCTTCACCAGCGGGTGGCCGGGCAGATAGGCCGCCAGGTGCGCTGCGACGCCAATGGGCCCCATCCCGGGACCGCCTCCGCCGTGAGGGATCGCAAACGTCTTGTGCAGGTTCAGGTGGCAGACATCGGCACCTATGCGTGCCGGGCTGGTCAGGCCGACCTGCGCGTTCATGTTTGCGCCGTCCATGTACACCTGCCCGCCATGCTCGTGCACGACCTGGCAAATGGTCCGGATCCCGTCCTCGAAGACCCCATGTGTGGAGGGGTACGTGATCATCAGGCACGCCAGACGATCGCGATGCTCCGCGGCCTTTCGTTTCAGGTCGTCGATATCGACGTCCCCCGTCGGCGCGGTTGCGACGACAACCACCCGCATGCCGGCCATCGCGGCACTGGCCGGATTCGTACCGTGCGCCGAGGCCGGAATGAGGACGACATCGCGATGCGTGTCTCCCCGCTCGTGATGGTAGGCGCGGATCACCATCAGACCCGCGAGTTCACCCTGCGCACCGGAGTTCGGCTGCAGCGAGATGGCCGCGAACCCGGTGATCGCTCGCAGCGCGGCTTCGAGACCTTGCACGACTTCCGCGTAGCCCTGCGCCTGGTCCACCGGCGCGAACGGATGCACACGGCTGAAGTGCTCCCAGGTAATCGGCAGCATCTCCGTGGCCGCATTCAGCTTCATCGTGCACGACCCGAGCGGGATCATCGACGTGTCGAGCCCGACATCCTTCCGTTCCAGCGACCGGATGTAGCGCATCATCTGCGTTTCGGAGTGATGCGTGTTGAAGACCGGATGCGTTAGGAAGGCCGACGTACGTTGCAACTCCGGCCAGCGCAGACGTTCGCCGTGTGAGAGGTCGAAAGAGCCCCAGCTGACTTTGCCACCACTCAACACCCGGACCAGATCCCCGATATCTTCGAGCGTCGTAGTTTCGTTGACTGAGATGCCGACCGTGCGCTCGTCGATATATCGAAGGTTAATGCCCCTCTCGTGTGCGGCCGACCGTGTCTGGTCGATGCCACCCGGCAGGTCGAAGCACAGCGTATCGAAATAGTGCTCGTTTCTTTGCCGCAGCCCGATCTCACTCGTGGCGATGACATCCAGCATCACCGCCATCGCATGGACTCTCGCAGCGATCGCCTTCAATCCGGCAGGGCCGTGATAGACGCCGTACATCGCAGCCATGTTGGCGAGCAGCGCCTGCGCCGTGCAGATGTTCGAGGTCGCCTTCTCGCGGCGAATGTGCTGCTCGCGTGTCGCCAGCGCCATGCGGTACGCCGTGTGGCCGTGCACATCAACGGAGACGCCGATGAGCCGCCCAGGCATTTGCCGCACGTAGGCGTTGCGCGTGGCGAAGAACGCCGCGTGCGGACCTCCGTAGCCGAGCGGAACCCCAAACCGCTGCGAGTTGCCGATGACGACGTCGGCACCCATCTCTCCCGGGGGCTTGAACAGCGCCAGCGCCAGCAGATCCGTGGCGACGGCAACGAGCACTCCCTTCGCATGCGCGCGGTCGATAAACGAGGTCAGATCGCTCATCTCGCCGCGCTCATCGGGATACTGCAGGAGCACACCATAGACGCCTGGCGTCAGCTCCATCTGATCGACCGGCAGGACCTTCAGGTCAATTCCCAGCGGTTCCGCCCGCGAGCGCAACACGTCCAGCGTCTGCGGAAAACAGCGATCGCTCGCCAGGAAGACCCTCGACTCGCCCGACCCGCCCGGCTCGCCCGCAGCAGCCTTCGGCGGAGGCGGGTGGACGCGGTGCAGCAGCGTCATCGCCTCGGCCGCGGCGGTCGCCTCGTCCAGCAGCGATGCGTTCGCCACTTCCATCCCGGTCAGGTCGGCCACCATCGTCTGGAAGTTCAGCAGCGATTCCAGCCGGCCCTGGGCGATCTCGGCCTGATAGGGCGTGTAGGGCGTGTACCACCCTGGGTTCTCGAGAACCATCCGGCGGACGACGCTGGGCGTGAAGGTGTCGTGATAGCCGAGGCCGATGTACGAACGGAAGGTGCGGTTCCCGCGTGCCACCTGCGTGAGCCGGCGAAGGAACTGCTGCTCCGTCTCGGCCCCCGGCAGATCCAATGGCGTCTCGAGCCTGATCGACGCAGGGACGACCTCGTCGATCAATGCGTCAAGCGACGCCGCGCCGACGGCCTCGAGCATGGCGTCGCGCTCGTCGGGAGAGGGACCGATGTGGCGATTGGCGAAGCGGTCGTGGGACGTGATGTCGGCCATCACTCCTTGACGAGCGTCTCGTAGGCGGCAGCGTCCATCAATGATTCGCGTGCGGCCGAATCGTTCAACCGGATCTTGACCATCCAGGTGTCGTGGGGTGCGCTGTTCACGGACTCCGGGTGATCCTTCAGCTGCGGATTCACCGCCACGACCTCGCCGGCCATAGGCGCAAACAGTTCCGAAACCGCCTTCACCGACTCGATCGAGCCGAACGACTCCCCTGCTGTAATCGTCCTGCCGACCTCGGGCAGCTCGACGAAGACCACGTCACCGAGCTGGCGTTGGGCGTAGTCGGTGATGCCGATGTCGGCGGTGTCACCGGTGACGCGAATCCACTCGTGGTCCTTCGTGTATTGCAGATCGGTTGGATACGCCATATGTCTCCGGCACCCTTGAAAGAGCGCCCCACACGTCCGATGCAGTGCCCGGCTTCAGCCGGAGCGGGTTATCGGCTTCGTTTGTAAAACGGCAACGGCACCACCCGCGCTCTCGAGGCGCGGCCGCGAATATCGACTTCGACTTCAGACCCGGGCGCCGCCAGTGCAGCTGGAACGTACGCAAGGGCGATCGCCTTCTTCAGATAGGGCGTCTGCGTACCGCTCGTGACGACTCCGATCTGGCGCTGATCGCTGACAACCGGGTAACCGTGCCGCGCGATGCCACGATCGGTCATCTCCAGACCGACGAGCGTTCGCGTGAGACCGCGCTCCCGCTCCTCCACGAGGCTGTCCCGGCCGATGAAGTCCTGCTTGTCCCAGGACACCGTCCACTCGAGCCCGGACTCCAGGACCGTCGTGGACTCGTCGATGTCGTTACCGTAGAGGCGCATGGCCGCCTCCAGCCGGAGCGTATCGCGCGCGCCCAGGCCACACGGAATGACGTCGGCCGCCCGGCCCGATTCGAGGATCGCCTGCCAGACACGCTCCGCCATGTTGGGCGGGACGAAGATCTCGAAGCCGTCCTCGCCGCTATAGCCCGTTCGCGAGATGGTCGCCCGGGCGTTCGCCACTTCTCCGTTGGCAAACCAGTACGGACGCAGATCGCCAAGCTCCACGCCGGTCAACGGCTGCAGGACCTCACGCGATGCCGGCCCCTGCAGCGCCAGCAGTGCATACCGGCTGCTGCTGTCCACCGCGGCCGCGTCGCCCACAACCTTGATCTGCTCAGCAATCCAGGCGTAGTCCTTCTTCACGTTCGATGCGTTGGCGACGAGCATGAAGTGGCTCGGCGCCATCCGGTACACGAGCACGTCGTCCACGAACGTCCCGCCTGGGGTCAGGAGTCCTGTGTATTTGGCCTGACCGACCTTCAGCAGCGACGCATCACTGCAGACGACCCGATCGACCGCGGCGACGGCATTCTTGCCCGCTACCTCGATCTGGCCCATATGGCTGACATCGAAGAGGCCTGCGCGTGTGCGGACGGCCATGTGCTCGGCGGTGATACCCGAGTACTCCACGGGCATGTCCCACCCGGCGTACGGGACCATGCGCGCACTCGCAGCGCGGTGGCGTGCGTGAAGCGGTGTTTTGCGGAGCTCTGCGACGGAGGTGTCGGACATGCGGCGCCGGTTGCGTATCCGGGTTCCCTGGCCCGCCGAGGCTCGAAACGAGCGGAGGGCGGCCGGATCAACCGACGGTACTATGCGGTTTCCGAAGAATCAAGAACGCGTGCGTGTTCACGAAGCCTGTCGAACGTATCCGTCAACAGCGCCGGCGTGACCGGACCGACCCGGGCAATCTCATGCGCCTTCAGCAGTGTCGCTTCGTGCGGCAGCAGAAACAGGTATTCGTCGCAGAATCCCGCGAGGTCGTGCACGCGGTGCGACGACACGATCACCGCTGCGCCGCGATCCCGCTTCAGCTCGAGTGTGGCGTTGAGCCAGCGCGCGCTCTCGGAATCCAGGCCTTCCCATGGCTCGTCGAGCACAATCAGCTGTAACGGATTCCGGCTCAGCGCGGTGCGCAGGCCGAGCAACTGCTTCAACCCTTGGGACAACGCGCGAATACGCCGGCGGTCCGGCAACACCTCCTCGCCATTGCCGAGGGTCCCCCAGGCACTGGCTCGAACCGAAGGCGGGAGCGTCGTCCCACCGGCGAAGTAGGCGATACCGCTGCGGACGACGGCGTCTCGCGGGCGAAACCCGCCGATACGAATCTCGCCAGTGACGGGTGAGATGCACCCGATGAGCATCCGCAGGAGCGTCGTCTTTCCTGCCCCGTTCGGACCCAGCACTCCGAGCGATTGCGCGACACGGAGATCAAAGGAAAGGTCTCGAAACACCTCTCGCCGGCCATAGCGCGCGGTGGCATTCCGGACGGACACCAGGACGGGCATCACTGAGCTGCCTCCAGTGGAATGTCCCGACGATCGATCGACCAGACAGCAAAGGCCAGCGTGAGCAGGGAAACGGTCAGACCTGGCAACATGACGAGAGCGTCCCGTCCTTCCAGGCCGCTGCCCACGAGAAGCGGTGGATAGACCAGCGCTGCGAGAGCCGCTGTAACCCAGCTGTCCCAGGTATTGACTGAACCGTGGATGCGAATCGCTGATGGCGGTGTCGCCACGACGGCCACAGTCGCCAGGATCAGTAGCCATCCGATCGCCCCGGAGAAGCGCGGTAAGCGCGTCGTAATGGCCCAGGGGATCGTCGATACGAGGATCAGCGCACATGCTGACCCGGCGGTAAACAAGGATGGCTCCCTGCCCGCAGCCGCCACCTCGGACACCGATGCGACGATGAGCCAGCTGATCGCACCGGGCAGTGCCGATGCCGCCCAGTGAGCCAGCACAATCCGGCGGCGGGAAATACCTCGAGTGAGCAAGAGATCGTAGTGGCCTCGACGAGCGTGGACGTCGAAGCCCGACGCGCTGCCAAAAAGTTGCAGCAACAGGATCGGGGTCAGCGCTCCCGCAGCGTGCGACGGATCGATCACGATGACCACAATGGCAATGACGGTCATGACGGTGAAGGTACTCGTCGTCAGCGGCGGCACTGCCGGAACAGCGGTGAAGAACCTCGCGATGTAAACCAGCCGGGTCATTGCTCAACCCGTGCAGGCTTCCTGGCCAGGGCGTCGCTGGTCGACTCGACCCACGATGCGGTCTGCCCCGTGTCCCCGGTGACAGGCAGTGCGCGGAGGTGCCGCCTGGACGCCGGCCGAAGGTAGCCTCGCAGCGTGTGATAGCTGATGTCGAGCACTCGACATGCCGTCCGCTTGTTGCGTCCACATCGTTCGAAGACCAGCTGCGCGTACCGTGTGCCCCACGACCGGAGGGAGTCGCCGCGCTCGAGCGAGGGCCAGAGAACCTCGGTGAACTCTCCACGGACCTGCGGCGGAAGATCGTCCAGCTCGATCGACTCTGTTTCGGCGAGCGCAACAGCGCGCTCGATGACCCGCTGGAGCTCCCGCACATTGCCGGGCCACTGGTAGGCGCGCAACGCCTCCTGCGCGGCAGTGGACATCGTCAAGACTCGCGTGACGCGGTGGCGCTCCAGAAAGTAGCGGGCCAGCTCGCTGATGTCCTCGGCGCGGTCCCGAAGTGGTGGAACGGTAATCTCCACGCCTGCCAGCCGGTAGTACAGGTCGGAGCGGAACAAGCCCTGCGCCACCAGGCTTGCGAGCGGTCGATTCGTGGCGGCGACGATGCGCGTGTTCACGCGCCTGACGCCATGCCCGCCGACACGCTCGACGGCGAGCTCCTGGATTGCGCGCAGCAGTTTTGCCTGGGCCGCCGCCGACAGATCCGACACCTCGTCGAGGAAGATCGTTCCACCCTCGGCGTTTTCGAATTTGCCGCGTCTGCCGCGCACGCCGGTCGCCGTGCGCTCCTCGATGCCGAACAGCTCTGCCTCGAGCAGCGACTCCACGACGGCAGCGCAGTTGACCGCCACGAACGGGCCGCGATGACGCCGGCTCAACTCGTGCACCTGACGCGCGACGAGCTCCTTGCCGACACCAGACTCGCCTTCGATCAGTACCGTGAAATCGGTCAACGCCACGCGTTCGATCCGGTTTCGCAACTCCTGCATGGCCGGCGTCGATCCGATCAACGGCGCGGCGTCGTCAGCATTCCGCCCGCGCACGGCCGTCCGCGCGCGCGATGCTTCGAGCACGAGGCCAGCCAGCTGCGCAATCGAACCCAGAATCCTGTAGTCGCGTTCGTCGAGATCTCGATTCGAGTCGCACGTCGCCTCGAGGACCGCCTGTACCCGGCTGTCGGCGTTTGGCACGCTGAGGACGATCGAATCCGCGGTTCTGGTTGGCGTGACGAGGCGCACCTGGTAGCGGACGGGAATCTCGCGAAGACGAACGGCCCGCATGCGCAGTAACCGCTGCACCTCGCGCTCGAACGCGGCGATGAGGTCCTGTTCCGCCGTCGCCTGGGCGAGAACCTGGCCGAGGGTGACCAGCAACTCCTGAAACGCTGCAGCCTCTGCTCCGACGGGCGCCGGTACGCCCACAGTGGAACGCGGAAATCCCGGAATCTCATCGCACATCGACATCCAAGCCTCCAGGCTGTGTGGAACAAGGCGCGTAAGTCCAAGGCCGGTGCCATCTCATCGATGAGAGAAAACGCTAAGAAAAGGACGACTGATCGGGTGACTCTGCGAGTACGACCGCCGGCTCAGGGTAAGCGTTGCCCTGCTGGCTGATTCGCGTTTCAGAGGCCTCGGGCATCGGATACCCGAATGGCTCTGTATCGACCGGATGGTCGAACGCGAGCGCGCCACGGTAGCGAATCTCGTGATGTGCAACGTGGCACACGAAGGCTCGTACGACGCGACTGCGAACCAGGAGACGGCCGTCTCGAGTCACCAGGTGAACGTCGACGTGCGTGCCGGGCAGTAGCCGTGTCTCGCCTTCGGCGAGCAGGCCACCATTTGAAATATCGATGGTGACGAATTCGCGGCCGGCGCGTAGTCGAATGCGGGATGAGGGTTCGTCAGGCGCAGGTGTACGTCGCGGCGAGCGACGCCGCTCCATGGCTCGATCACTCCGCAACGAGCCAACCGCGCGTAGGAGGGTCATAGCGAAGCACTCGCGTCCTGCCTGTTGCCCCCATGACTCGAACGGCCCACTGGGTGCCAACGCGGTCGCTGATGTAGATCGTTCCGGAGGTCGCTGTGCCGAGCGGCGTGAATGTCAGCAGGTTCGTGCGGCCGAGTTGAACCGCTTCGGTTCCTGGTGACCCGGGAATCAGTCCGATCTCCACTCCCGGAAACTGATCGGAGAGCGCAGTCGCGCCGTCGATGAGTGCATCGATGCCCGCTGCGATGTCTGCGCTGCGAATGCCGTTGCCGTTGCCGTCCTGAAAGACACTGAAGGTGATGCCTCTGAGTTCCTGATCGAACCGCAGCGCAACGGCTGTTCCTCGGGAGACGGCCATCATGCGCGCGAGCCCGAGCCGTCCCGCCAGGTATCGCGCCGCGGCATGACCGCGGGAGTGATCGACCGGCGCAAGAACCCTCGCTGCTGCAAAGCCACCGACGATCGTTATCAGGCTGACCGCCACCATGAGTTCGATCAGGCTGTATCCATCACCGCGAGCAGACCGCGGACGCCCGACGCGCCCGCGATCCGCCACGGAGAGCCTGCTTACTCGGACTTCGGCGCCGCCACCATGATCAGCGGCTTCATCTTCAGGAAACTCTTCTCGCCGATGCCTCTCACGTTCATCAGGTCCTCGACCTTCTTGAACCCGCCGTTCTTCTGTCGATACTCGAGGATCCGTTCGGCCGTCGACTTGCCAATACCCGGCAGCGTTTCGAGCTGCGCCACGGTTGCGGTGTTCAGGTTGATTGGCGTTCCCGCGGGCGCCGATGCCGTGGCGGCCTTGGCACCAGAGGTACGGGCGGTTTCCTGGGCTGCCGCCATTGTTGCTACCAAGCCGAGAGCCAGAACGATCGCTGTCATCCGAATCATGTGCTACCTCCTGCCCGCACCTGGCAGGTCCCGCCTCCAGACGGGACGGAAACGTGCGGAGCCATCGAAGAGAACGGTTCGCGTCGATCTGCCACATGAGTTCCCTGCGCGAAGGTCCCGACGAGCACGATGGCGTGAGCCGGGCACTCGTTGAACCAAGACGCGCCCGCCGGGACGAGGGAGAGATGGCAAAGCGGTTGCCGCATGGACGCGGCAGCTGTTGCGGCGTGAAATCACTGAAGGGAAATGACTTGCACGCAGACCGTCGAAAGACCCGACATCAGTGCATCAACGCTCTGTACACCGCAGTTGCGCCGCGAAGGGTCAAGCCTGCCTGCGCGTGTGCCAGTGATTTGTCTGAGGGAACTTTTGAGTTGACCGTCACGTTCATCTGTATATACTCAGTATGCACAGATGCTCAGTGGCTTCGTTCTCTCGCAGGCGGACGGCCGACCGATGTATCTGCAGATCATCGAGCAGGTCAGGCGGCGCATCGCCGTCGGCGACTGGAAGGCCGGCGAGCTTCTCCCATCGATCAGACAGCTCGCTGCCGACCTCCAGGTCAGCGTCATCACGGTGAAGCGCGCGTACCTCGAACTCGAACGCGAGGGTCTCATCCTCACCCACCACGGCAAGGGCTCCGTCGTCGCCGCGCGCACCGACGCTGCAACCCAGGTGTACGAGCAGGAATTGACCACGCACCTCGAGCAGGCGGCACATCTCGCCGGCGTGCTCGGTATCAGCACCCGAGAGGTGCAGGCGCGGCTTCGCGACGCCATCGAGCAGACGAAACCAGCCGCGGTAAAACCATGAACGAATTTGCTGTGCAGTTGACCGGCGTTGGCAAGGACTACCGGTTCTTTTCGCTCAACGACGTGCGTCTCGAGGTTCCGGTCGGCCAGATCATGGGGTTCATCGGGCCGAACGGCGCCGGCAAGTCCACCACGATCCGCATCCTCATGGGGCTCGTTCATCAGGACCGCGGCGAGGTGCGCGTTCTGGGCCACTCCATGCCGAAAAAACAGGCCGCCGCCAAACGGGACATCGGCTTTGCCTCAGAGGACATGCGCCTCTATGGCAGCTCGACCCTCGACTGGCACATGCGGTTCGTCCGATCGGTCTACCCGTCGTGGGACGAGAGCTACGCACAGACGCTGCTGAAGCGGTTCGACCTGCGGCGCGAGCAGCGCATCACGGGCATGTCGCATGGCCAGCAGGTCAAGGCGGGACTGCTGCTGGCCCTTGCGCGGCGTCCGCGACTGCTTATTCTCGACGAGCCGACGACAGGACTGGACCCTGTCGCGAGACATGAAGTGATCCGCGAGCTCACCGCCGTGATGCAGGACGATCACCGAAGCATCCTCTTCTCGTCGCACAACACTCACGACATCGAGCAGATTTCCGATCAGATCACGTTCATCGATCGCGGCCGCATCATCGATTGCCGCGACAAGGAATCCTTTCTCGACCGCTGGCGCCGCATCCGCGTGGAACTGCCTGGCGACGTCGACGTCCCTGCTCTTCCGGGAATCATCGGCGTCTTGCAGACCGGCCGTCTGGCCGTGGCCACGACGAACGCCTTCGACGTGAGCTTGCCGAGAGCCTACGAAGCCGCCGGCATCAGGGTCCACGCCGTCGAGAACATGACGCTCGAGGAAATCTTCGTGACGAACGTGCACTACAGCCGGGAAGGGGTCGCGGTATGAATCGCGCGCTCGTGATGCGCCTGATCGTGAAGGACTGGTACCTGAGCCGCGTGCCGCTGGCGCTGGTCGCTCTTGCCGGCGCGGTCTCGACCGGGTTGCTCTATTCGGGTGAGACCGCCGGGCTGGCGGGGCTCATCTCGGCGCTGATCGCGCTGGTCTTCCTCAGCATCCTCATCCCGCAGCTCACCGTCGTCAACGAGCGCAAGCAGGGAAATCTGGCGTTCGTGATGAGCCTGCCGATCTCGCCGGCCGAGTACACGATGTCGAAGGTCCTGGGCAACCTGTCGGCCTTCGTTCTGCTCTGGGCGGCGATCGTCGGCGCGGTCCTGGGCACGATCGCCTCTGTCCCAGGCGCGGGCGGCGTGATTCCCCTGGGCGTCATCGCCGCACTGGCGCCGTTCGTCTCGTTCTGCCTGCTGCTTGCCGTGGCCATCGTCACCGAATCGGAGCTGCTGTCGATGGTGACGATGGGGATCACGAACGTGGCGTACAGCTTCTGGTGGTTTCTCTTCCGTCTGCCGGGCTTTGCGGAGGGCTTGAAGAGTCCAGTCCCGATTTGGAGCGACACCATCCTGACGATCATCGGCGGACAGATCGCGGTGATCGTGCTGGCGCTCGCCCTGACTTTCTATCTGCAATCGAGGAAGACCGACTTTGTGTAACCGTTCGCCGGGACGCATGGGCCGTTCGCCGATTGACCGGAACGAACCGCGCGCCCCTGCAGTCTCATGCGTGCAACGACTGATATCGCGAAACACCAACCCGATCCCGTCCGGCACCCTCGCGTGAACTAGCTCTCAACCGAGAGAGGAGATGACAAGTGTCCCTGCAGATGCTTCGCTTGACGTGTGCCCTGGCCCTGGCGGCTCCCCTTGTTCCCGCGGCCCATGCGCAGGATCTCAAGTTCGAGGTGGCGTCGATCCGGCCAACGCCGGACGGCCCTCCGGCACCCGGCCAGGCCGGCGTGCATATCTCACAGCAGCAGGTGCGCTTCTCGTACTTGTCGCTCCGCGACTACATCGGCATCGCCTACGAAGTGCCGATCCAGCTCATCTCGGCCCCCGAGTGGATCAACTCCGCACGCTTCGACGTGTCGGCGACGTTTCCTGCAGGCGCCACGCCGGAGAACTTCCCCGAGCTCGTGCGGTCGATGCTCCGCGATCGATTTCATTTGCAGGCGCGCCGCGAAAGCCGGGACTCCCCGATCTACGTCCTCGAGGTCGCGAAAACGGGCTTGAAGATCACCCGCGAGCCTGAGGAGGCCTTGAAGGACGGACCGATCAGCGTGACCTCGAGCGGTGATGCCAACGGAGTCGCGGCCGATCTCGGTCTGGGCGCGTCGTTGATCGTGAACAGCACGCGGTTCGAAGCGAGAAAAGTGACGATGGCGATTCTGGTCGCGACGCTGGGACGCTTCGTCGACCGCACGATCGTGGACCAGACCAAGCTCGAAGGGCGGTACACCATCGGGTTCACCATCCGGTCAGAAGACTACGGGCCGATGATGGTGCGGGCCGCCGTCAACGCCGGTATCCCGATGCCGCCGCAGGCGCTCGCGCAGCTCGATGGCGCGTCCGCCGGATCCGTGTTCGACGGGTTGAAGCTGCTGGGACTGACGCTTGAGCCCAGACGCGGCCCGCTGAACTTCCTCGTCGTGGACAGCATCGACAAGGCACCGACCGAGAACTAGGCTGCGGTCGATTGCGTGCTGCGGAACCAGGCGACGGTCTTCTCGAGGCCCTGCTCGAGCGTCACGGTCGGCTCGTATCCCAGCAGGGTGCGAGCCTTGGTGATGTCGGCCTGTGAATCGCGAACGTCCCCCGCACGCTCCGCGGCATAGTTGACGTCAACGGACGCGCCGGTGAGCGCCTTCACCGCCTGGAACAGCTGGTTGAGCGAAATGCGGCCGCCGGTCGCGACATTGATGACTTCGCCGCTCGCGCCTGCTGCGGTGCACGCGCGAAGCACGCCGTCCACGACGTTGGCAACGTAGGTGAAATCGCGTGTCTGTTCACCATTGCCATAGATCGTGGGCTGGCGCCCTTCCACCAGCGCGCGGATGAACAAGGAGATCACGCCGGAGTAGGGCGAGGACGGATCCTGACGCGGGCCGAACACATTGAAATACCGGATGGTCACGGTCTCGAGCCCATAGAGCTGCGTGAACATCTGGCAGTACTGCTCGGCCACGAGTTTCTGCAGCGCATAGGGCGACAGCGGCGCTGTCCCCATCGTCTCGACCTTGGGCAGCGTCGGCGTGTTGCCGTACGCAGACGATGACCCGGCATAAACGACGCGTTTGACTCCAGCATCGCGCGCGGCGACGAGGACGTTCAGCGACGCATCGATATTGGCGCGGTTGGACGTAATCGGATCCTCGACCGAACGCGGCACGGATGGAATCGCCGCCTGATGCAGGACGTACTCCACGCCCTGCACCGCGCGCTGGGCCACGGACAGATCGGCGAGATCGCCTTCGATCAGCTCCACGCCGGGAATGTGTGTCAGGTTCTGGCGCTTGCCGGTGATGAAGCTGTCGGCCACGCGAACCCGCTCGCCGCGTCGGACGAGCTCCTCTGCGAGGTGCGATCCGATGAACCCTGCGCCGCCGGTGACGAGGTAGGAAGCCATCAGCGCGGGAAGCCGGCCCTTGGGATGCCCGGCACCAGCTTCAGCGCGTTCTGGTAGTAGAGCTTTCTCAGCACCTGATCGGGAAGGTCGAGTCCGTACAGCTTCCAGAAGGCGTGGTAATCGCGGTAGTAATCGAAGTACTCGTCCGCGGTCTCGAATACGCGCCAGTAGTACGGGAACTCGTCCGGCTGATAGCTGTCCTTCCCGAAGAGCACGCGGTCCTGGTACTTGATCATGAACTCACGCGCCATGCGCGGCTGGCGCCCGAGGTCGTACAGCACGGCACCAACCTCGGAGTAGAGATTGGGCATCTCGTCGAACATCCTGCCGAGGCGCGCGAGGTCGTTCGCGTGCCATCCCAGGTGCGCGGCCACGAACGTCGTCTTCGGATTGCGCCTGAACAGCCGATCGCGCTCGCCCATCAGCTCCTCGAAGCTCGGGTTCGGCGGTGACGGAAACCGCCGATCGCGGAACAACGCCAGCTCGAGCCAGCGCTCGTTCTGAAAGTCGATCGGCTGGAAGAACTCCTGCGGATCGGCGGTGTGAATGAAGATCGGAATGTTCAGCCGCGCCGCGGTCTGCCAGATCGGATCCAGCTCGGGATCGTCGAGTTTCAATCGTGTCCCGTCGGTCTTGCGGACGCTGATCCCGAAACCCTTGTTGATCTCGCCAACGCCGAGCGCACCGGCCTTGATGTCGGCCTCCAGCTGCTGCGCCGCGCGCTGCCCGAATCCCGGTCCCACGTTGTTGAAGTTGATGGTCGTGAACTGGACCATCCGATCCTTGTTCGGGCTCGATCGCAGTGCCTTCATCGCCTGCACCAGCCGCTCGCCCGACACGCCGCTCGTGTTGATGAGCACCTGCAGGTTCAACGGTTTCATCGACGCCACGATGCGATCGAACTCCTCGGCGTTGATCGGCGCGGGCTGATGACTGTGAAAGTCGATGACCGGGTACTTTGCCCGCGGCACCGGATGCTGCGGAACGACGAGCGTCGAGCGCGGCTTGTAATCGAGGATGCTGGGCGGGGGAAATTCGGGCTTGCGATCGGCCCCCGGCCGGTTGCGAATCGCGCCCTGGCTCTGCGCGCCTTGCGGTGCCTGAGCCACACCGAGCGCGGTGGCCGCGGCAAGGGCGAGCACGATGAGAACGACTCTGCTGCGCATGGGGGAAATTGTACGTTAACTCCCACCGCGCAATCGGGCGTTGAAAGCGTCGCAGCCGCCCGGTAAGCCGAGTTCTGTTCCCCGCCTCCGCGCTGACGCGCATCGGCGAGGTGACGATCATTCCTCTAGGCCCGTGATCGCTCACGGGCTCCGGCGACCTACCCGGTGGCATCGGACGGGCCGTCCTTATCGCCACCCTATTTGGTCTTGCTCCGTGCGGGGTTTTGCCTGCCACCGGCGTTGCCGCCGGCGCGGTGCGCTCTTACCGCACCTTTTCACCCTTACCCCTCGACTCGGCGCTTACGCACCTCGCTCGGGGCGGTATATTTTCTGTGCCACTGGTCCGTCAAGTTGCCCTGCCCGGGCGTTACCCGGCGCACTGCCCTTCGGAGTTCGGACTTTCCTCTCCCCCCGGCACTACGCGGG
>DATLLQ010000147.1:0-5076 GCA_035537775.1 Vicinamibacterales bacterium
TTCCGACTATCCGTTCACGCTCATCAATCTCGAGCTCGGCCCCCCGGGAACGAAGGGCAAGGGGACGATGATCCTTGCGGCGCAGATTCGTGCGGACAGGAGCGGACGCTTCGTTCACGTCGAGAACTTCGGCTCGATGCCAGTGCAACTGAACAACCTCGAGGTTGAAGGCGGTCGGTAGCGCGCCACTCGTAAGGACAGCGTGGCGGCCGCCTTGCACCCCGGCGTCCGAGGAGGCCGTCCATGCAAACCATAGGAATTCGACGCGCCATGTTGACCGTTGCCGCCGTGATCGTCAGCGCGGCCGCGGCAGGAGTGCAGCCAACGCTTGCCCAGGTGCCGCGAACGGCGCAGGCACGCGCCACCATCGACGCCGACACCACCCTCGTCGTTCGCACTACGGAGCCGATCGACGTCAAGTCCGCCGATGGGCTCATTTTCAAGGGAACGATCGATGAAGACGTGCTCGACAGAAACGGCGACGTCGCCGTGCCGATCGGCTCGACCGTAGAGCTGCTCGCGCGAAAGAGCGGCGACGAGATGACGTTGGATCTCGAGTCCATCATGGTGAACGGTCAGCGGTATGCCGTGCTCGCCGACCAGAGCACCGTCGGAACGGCGGGTCAGGTCGAAAGCGGGGCTCGCACCATCGGTGCGAATCGTGACACGGCGACCTACATCGGTGGAGGCGCCCTGCTTGGCACCATCATCGGCGCGGTCACCGGAGGCGGCAAGGGCGCTGCAATCGGCGCGGTCGTTGGGGCGGGCGCGGGCGCCGCTGCCCAAATCGTGACAAAGGGCCGATCGCTGTCTCTGCCCGCGGAATCGCTCGTGACGTTCCGTCTGGCGCGCCGTCTGAACGTCGGCGTTGCGGACACCGGCTTCGACCGGGAGAACCGTCACTACCATCGCGACTACGGCCGCTGAGATCCCGCGGACGCTAGCTGTGGTGACCCGGGGGCGGCAACGGTGTGCCTGAGCGCAGCATACCGGCGAGCCATGTCGCGTCCGGGCACCGCCTCGCAACAACCGTCGCCACTTCACGCTCGATGTCGTAATCGACACGTCGGATCGTCACCTGCCCGTCGTCCATGAGCGCGTATGCCGCGCGGGGATCCCCGTCGTACGAGAGGCTCACCGCACCTGAATTGGCGACGGTGAATGAGTTCAGCCGTCGAACGTACGGGCAGTGAATGTGTCCATAGACGACACAATGAGCGCCGAGTGGACCGTAGGTGTCCGCCAGCTCCTCGTTGGAGGCATCCGTCATCGGCGCGCGCCAGAAGTCGTCCGGGCCTGCATGAACGACTGTCAGATCGTGGCCGGACCAACGTCCCGGGAGCGCACGCAGCCAGGCGAGACGCTCGTCACCAATCGCATCGAGCGTCGCACGGATGGTTCGAGAGACGATCTCGCGCCAGGGCTGACGTGCGGGCGGCGCGAAGTACTCCGCGACGCGCGCCGGATTCCACAGCATCTCCTCGGTATTTCCCTGGACGCCCGGCCATCCGAGGCCGCGAACAAAGTCGACCACCTCCGCTGGACGCGCACCGCTGCCAACGAGGTCACCGCCGTGCACGATGAGATCGGGACTGACCCGTTTCAGGTCCGCGACGACCGCTTCAAGTGCTGTCAGGTTCCCATGGATATCGGATACGACAGCCACTCGCATGTGTGTCGACCTCGCTACTTGCGTAGAAACTGCTCCATCACCTCGCGCTGATTCGCCAGCGCGGGGACACCCAGCTCACCGCGGATCGCATCCGACACCAGCTCACGGTCGAACGCTCCCTGATTCGTGCCGGTGCCGACAAAAGCGGCGCCGAAGATCTGCGGCTGGCCGATGGACTGCAGATAGCGATCGAGACTTGCCGACGCGATCCACGACGCGCTGGGATCGCCTTTGGCAAGCGCTACAAGCGCCAGCGTATGCGCGAACAGGTAATCGCGCGGCTCGGCGCCATGCTGGAACACCATCGCCGCCAGCCGGAAGTCCTCCCCCGCCCGCAGCTCACCTCTCTCGAGCAGCGCTCGCACCTGCCCCCTTCGCACCGCATCGTCCTTCTCGATCTGCGACGCGTTGGCCGTGAATGACTGCATCGACTGTCTGACGGCCTGGTCGGCCTTGAAGATGTCGGCCATCGCGGCGTTCGGCGCGACGTACGGCTGATCGATCGGATAGGAGCGCTTCGCGTCCCAGCCGCTCCAGACCTGCGGCCGGTCCGAGCCGGTGTGGCGGACGAGTGTCCACGGCTGAATCGGAGCTCCGCTGGGCTTCAAGCGTCCCTCGCCGGAGGCATCGAGGCTGAACTCAAACTCCGTCGCGTCTTTCGTATCGCCGCTCGCGGTGGCGGCGAGACGAAGCGTGCCATCGACCGGCGGCCCCGCCGTCAGCGTCTCCGTTTCAGTGTCCTGACTGAGTCCCGAGAAGCTCCGTCCGTCGGTGGTCATGGCGCGGGGGTGCGTCCAGGTGCCGGCAAATCGCTGAGACTCCGGTTTGAGCGTGAGGACCATCAGGGGCCGGCCATCCACGTTCATGACCCATGCTCCGGCGAAGGGAGAGTCCTGAGCCGGCCCGCCTGAGCAGGCCGCCAGTACCAGAAGCATGACGCTGATGGCGTATCTCATGTGTCCTTCCTCCGTCGCCAGTTGATGTCGAAGTCTGCATTGTCAGCTATCATTCCGCTGCCAGCGCCCCAGTCCGGAACGGGCTTCTCCGCCCGCCGGGGAGCATCACCTATGCGATCAGCACTCGCAGTGCTCGTCACCGTGGGCACCATCTCAGTGGTCACCGCGGGGGCGCAAACCCCGCTGACCCTCAGCCAGCCCTCCGAGCAGCCTGCGGTCGTTGAAGGCTGTCTTTCCAGGAAGCAGCTGAAACCCGACCTGACCGTCATCAACACGCGCCGGGTGTTCGAGGCGCTCGAGATCAAGGAACTGGTGCTCGAAGGCCCGAAGGGCGTGATGGACCTGCTGCAGAAGGAACACAACGGCCATCAGGACGAGATCACGGGCTCGATCATCGTTCCGGCGGGCAAGGACAAGAAGGTTCAGGGCGGGGCTATCGGACCGCGCACACGCGTGACTGCGATTACCAACGCCGATCCGGATCCCAGATCGTCGTCGCCCCGCGGCAGAGTCGCAACTCCGTCCACAGACGCGATCGAGTCACAGCAGTGGCTCCGCATGAAAGTCACGTCGCTCCGGCACATCTCCGACAAGTGCAACGTCGCCGGCGGCGGCCTTTTCGGACAAGAAGGCCCGAGCCACTAACTCATTCAGTCTGGCGTGGGTCGCTGGACGGAATCGACCACGAGTACGTCCACAGGACCCCGCGCCGACTCGAGCTTCAGCCCGAGTTGATCCTGAAGCGCTGTGAACACGGATATGGCGTCACCAGCGGCGACGGTGTTGAGCCCCGGCGTCCACTGCACGGTGATGTCGAAATTCCCCGTGAGACCTGTTGCATCGACCACACGGCGTTCGACGATACCCTCCAGGCCGAGGGCGAGTTCCCGCATGGTCTTCGTGCTGCCCATGATGTAGTTGCGTTGCGTCACCATGGCGCAGGCGAGTCGGGCCCCGCCCGGTCCGATCGGCGGCGTGCCGATGATCTGCGGCTTCTTGTCGGCCAGCCACTTGACGCAGTCCACGTCCGATGGAGTCAGGTTCGGGCCAAGCCTGCCGTCCTCGCGCGCCTTGACGAGACGATAGATCGGCAGTTCCCGCGATTCGCGATGCGCACGGAGCTGGAACCGATCTGCGAGGACGCGTTGCAGCATGAGCCGCGCGATCTCGAGCGTGGGCTTCGTCGTTGCCGGATAGGTTCCCGTGATGTCGAACGACTCGGCGCTCGTCCAGCCCGGCGCATTCACGAGCTCGATCTCACGCAGGTTGTAGGCGTAGTTGATGATCTGGCGCAGCACGACGTTCTGGACGCGGAACTGGCTGCCGGTCGGGGCTGAAATGATCCCGGCCTGATCGAAGGCCCCGTTGGGCTTGACCGACACCACTTCGAAGGCAGGAGTCGGCTGCCGCGCCGCAATGTTGGCGGCGCCGAGGCCACACAGCAGGACGACTACGAGACGCTTCATCGATCGTGCCGCAAGAGTGTAACGCCAGGCGACTCACGTCAGGACACCCGACACGAGCATGAGTACATGGATATTGCGGACGATCCAGGACATGGAACCTCCGATTCAAATGGTAGCTTTCCTGCGATACTCTTGGCGCCTTGGAGTCGACCGCCATGACACATGCCCGAACCGTCGTTCTCGTCAGCCTTGTTTCACTGGGTGTCGCGGTGATGTTCGTGGGCGCAGCGGCACAACAGCAGCCCGCGCAGGGACAGCCGCCCGCTGCCGGCCGTGGAAACTTCGGCGCAAACTTCACCGGCAAGATCGAGGTGCGCGATTCGGCCGAGATGCGGATGTCCCGCATCTACTTCGAAGCAGGCTCGCGGACGAACTGGCATCTGCACTCGACGGCGCAGCTGCTGCTCGTCGAGCAGGGACGCGGACGGCTGCAGGAACAGGGCGGCGCGATCGTTGACCTCGCCACGGGCCAGTCGTTCCTGACCAAGCCCAACGTGCTGCACTGGCACGGCGCCGCGCCCGATTCGCCGGCGCTGCAGTTCAGCGTCTACAGCGGCGCGCTCGAGTGGAAAGAACCGGTGACCGACGACCAGTATCTGGGCAAGACGAAATGAGATGGCTGCTCGTCTTCCTGACGATCGCCACCGCCGCTTCCGCAGCGGCCCAGTCAAGGCCTGCCAATACGGCTGACGAAGCCGCAGTCCGAGACGTCGTCCGCCGCTATTCGCAGGCCCGCGAGCTGAACGATCCGAAGGCTATCGAGGCGCTCTTCACCGAGGGCGCCGACCAGTACACGACCAGCGGCGACTGGCGCCGCGGAGTGCCCCAGCTCGTCAAGGGGATGCTCGCGACGTCGGCGAGCAATCCTGGCAGAAGGACCATCAACATCGCCGCTGTCCGCTTCATCACGCCGGATGTCGCCATCGTCGATGGCGAGTACCTGACTGGAAACGACGCGCGGCCGTTGTGGACGACGATCGTC
>DATLLQ010000148.1:0-26068 GCA_035537775.1 Vicinamibacterales bacterium
GCACGTCCGGCATGCGCGCCCATCACGATGAGATCGACCTGGCGGCTGCCTGCGACTCTGAGGATCTCGTCGCCTGCATCACCCTGGGCAGCCAACTCCTCAACGTCGCACGTCCCTTTGAGACCGACCGTCACGACGCGATGCACACGATCGCGCGCCTGTTGCAGCACGACGAGCGGGTCATCGGGGGCGCCGGTGCCATCCGCAGGAACCAGTTGCCAGGCGGGCAACTGTTCTGACACGTGGAGAACCGCGAGCTTTGCCCCTTCACGCGCCAGTTCCCTGGCGTAGTCGAGGGCGACCAGTGACGACGGTGAGAAGTCGATCGGGCACAGCACGTTCTGGAAGCCCAGATCGCTGATTGGCGCAACCAGACGGGCTTTCGCAGGGATGGTGAGCACGGGGCACGTCGCCTTCACGAGGACCCGTTCGGCGACCGAGCCGAGCAACAGGCGGTCGAATCCCGACCGGCCGTGCGTACCCATGACGATCAGATCGGCGGGCAGTTCCGCTGCCTGCCTCAGAATCTCGTCGACCACGATCGCCTCGACCGACACGGCGGTCACCGGGTACTCAACGGTCGCCACGAAGCGCTCGAGGGCCGTCTGGAACCGCTGCAGGTCCTCGGGCGTGTAGATGTACGGCACGTACGCGCCGACACCCAGGGCTGGATACAGCGTCTGCGCCGGCGGCAAGACAGACAAGACGGTGACCGCCGCCTGCTTCTGCCGGGCGATGGTCACTGCGCTCTCAAGCGCGTGACGTGAGAAATCCGAGAAGTCCACAGGACACAGGATGCGTGTGATGCCGAACATGATGACGACCTCCCCGCTACGAGCGGCGCGGCAGCCGCGCCAGGATCCGTCCGACGACTCGCTCGATGGCTTCCTCCATCCGCGTCTGATCGTTGACCACGCCGGCGAGACCCGACTCCGCAGCGCCGCGCCACACCAGTGCGCCGGTGCGTGCGTCGGTCAGGTCGATGACCACTGTTCCCTCGTCATAGACCTCCGCGGTGCGCTCGCGGCGGCGGTCGGTCGCCGGCGCCTGGTCGCTGATGGAGACCTTCTGCCGGGTGGACGCGTGATAGTGGACGTAAACGTCGGGCCGAAGAATAGTCGGCTCGTACCCGCGCGAGAGGAGATGTCGATCGATCGCCCCGCGCAGGTACTCGTGGAAGAACGGGTTGTTGTCGAGCCGCGGGTCTCCGGGGACACCGGTGTCCACTGCGTCAGCCCACCCGTACGTGCGGTAGTTATCGACCCGGACGTCTTGCCCCGTGAACGACGTCACGGTGATCGGCGCACAGCCGGCTATCGCGGCCGTCAGTGCCACCGCACCGATGAGCGCGAGGCTTCGTCGAGGATTCATGGCGTGACCTCGGGCGCCTGAGCGCGCGAACGGGCCTCCGCGGCGAGCGGCAGCCTCTCCATCATTCGATGCACCGCATCCCTGACGCGGCGCCCGACGAGTTGCGGATCGTCCAGCATGTCCTCGATGCGGTGTTCGGCCCAGCCTCGCCAGACGACGCTGTTGCTCCATGTGTCGAGCACGTCGATGACGAGCGTCCCGGCCTCAAACGTCGTGACTGTTGCCGGACAGTCCTGTCCGGCGCACTCGCGGAAGCGTTCGGCACGGGCCGGGACTTCAAGGCGCTCGTTCACCGCAGCATGAAAGTGCACCAGCAGGTCCGCACGTTCCGACGTCGCCCGCAGGAGTCCGCGCGACTGCAGCTCGGAGTCGATCGCGCCGTGAAGGTCATCGATGAAGAATGGGTTGTCGCGCAGCCGCGGGTCGGTCACCGGCAATGCGTCCGCGGGCCCCCAGGCGTACGTCCGGTAGCGCGTGAAGTCCGCGCCGCGGTCCACGTGCGAACTCACCGGAATGAGCGTGATGCACCCGGCCGCAGCGGCAGCAAGGCTGCCGACGAGAACTGCGGGAAGAAGCGCGTGAACTCGTCGCATGCAACACCTCGCGGTGCCGGTCTGCGAAACGAATGCCGACGGTGAATTTCCATGTGCCCGGCAAAATGCGTGAGATCTGCGATATCCAGCCTGCCCTTGCCAGCCTGGCTGGGGGATATCCCGCAGCACCGGGATTCTTTCGCACCGCGCCCCAAATGCGCTCCGCGTTGCCGCACGTCCGACGGCGGTCAATGGATTAGCGGCTGACCCGCCGCGCAGTCCCGCTCCGTTCGTGAATCACCTGTGCCACAACGTCCCAGTCGACACGGTCGAACACACCGAGCTCCTGTGTTCGTGTCTTGACGAACTCGATCGCCTCCGGACTACGGCCGTACGTATCGCGGTGCACTTCCAGATACACGTCGCTTCCGTCGACGGCGACGAGCACGGGCTGATACACGAGGCTGCCTGTCGCCCCGACTGGAACGACGTCGAAGAGCGCCGCGATGTCATCCGGGTGAAGGCGGATGCATCCGTGCGAGATCATCTGGTAGATGCTGGTCGGTGCATTGGTGCCGTGTATACCGACACTGCCTGTGTGTAGCCCCAGCCAGTGCGCACCCAGCGGGTTCCTGGGTCCGGGCGGCACGCTGCGCGGAAGGGAGCGTCCAGCCCGCCGTGCTTCAGCCTGGATCGACGCCGGCACCTCCCACGTCGGATTCGTTTCCTTCTTCGCAATCGAGAATGATCCGACGGGCGTCGGCCAGGACGCTTTGCCGACGGTGACGGGATACGCGCTCACGTTCCCGTCGGTGGTCCGCACGAACAGCATCCGCTGCGGAACGTTGATGATGAGCATCGCTCCCGGCATGAAGGCCGGGACGATGTGACGGTTGTCGATCCTGAGGGTCTCGCCCGCGTGCAGCGGCGGGTTGAGCTCGCGGTTGTTGTCGCTGGCGATGGTGGCCGGGTCAACTCCGAAGCGCGAGCCGAGCTGCCGCAGCGTATTGCCCTGGATCGTCGTGACCGTATGGACCCCTCCGGCCAGCGGTTGCGCATCGAGCGCCGTGGCCAATCCACACGCCAACGTCAGTGCGATTACCAGGGTACGCATAGCCAATCGACCTCAAGTGCCGATTCGGCAGAGCCATCGGAATGCCGGTCGACCACGGCCAGCAATCACTGTCTACAACCGCAATCGAAGTGCCACCAGGGCGGTGACCGGGTCTTCACGCCAGACGCGATCGATCCGCGTAGCGGGTATCAATCGGATGTGAATCCCCCGCTGCGACGACAAGGCTTAGTCTCCTGACGACGTCACGCCGCCGGGCGTGCAGCGCTGGCGCTGATCGTCGAAGTCGCGGTACGGCTCGTGACAGTTGGCGCAGGCGACCGCGACCGTTTCGCTCACCTGGACCATCGCATCAAGGCTCTTCGAGCGCGCAGCGTCGTACGCGGCACGGCCGGCGGCCGCCAGCCCCTCGGCAGCCTTGCGATACTTCTCGTCCTGAACAGGCACCGGCTTGCCGTTCTCACACAACCGTCCGGGAATCATCAGCAGATTCGCAGACTCCGCGAGCGCCAGCGCGCTGTTCTCGACTTCCTGCCACCCCCCGTACACGTTTTTGAATGTCTCGGTGGCGCTGCTCGTCACCTGAGCGGCGTCGCGCGGTGCACCCGGATCGGTCGACTGCGCGTCAAAGACGATGTTCGAGAAGGTGAACGGGACGCCGCGCATCACCTGCGCGAGGTTGCCATACGGCTGTGGAGTGAACGCGGTCGCCGCTTCCGGCGGATCCGGTGCGCGGCACGAGGCCGCTGCCAGCACTGCAATCACCACGACGACACCAGCTCTGCTCATACGACCTCCACGAGGCGTGCTGCGACATGCGGCATCGCATCGACACCGGCCGGGCTGCAAGGGGTAGTCCAGATGGGGTTGATCGTCGACGGGCGGCGCGAGGCCGACTTCACGACAGCGCGGACGGGACTATCGGGAAAATCCCTCGCTGTCCGCGAAGAATGCCGCGGGCCTCAGACTCCTATCGGCGCATCAGGCGATCGACCGCCTCGCCGATGATGAGCACGAAGAGTCCGATGCCAAGCGCGATGACGCTCGTTCGCCAGAGGCCGGCACCGACGGCGATGCCGATCGCGGACACGATCCAGATCGCCGCCGCAGTCGTCAGTCCCTGGACGTCGCTGCTCTCCGGCCGTCGCATGATGACGCCGGCCCCAAGGAAGCCGATCCCCGCGGCGACACCCTGAAGGATCCGGCTGGCTGACGTCAGGTCGCGGGCATTCAGGAGCAGTCCGATGATTGTGAAGAGTGCCCCGCCGAGCGCCACGAGCGCGTTCGTGCGCAAGCCGGCTGGTTTTCTCAGCCACTCGCGGTTCAGCCCGATGCCGGCGCCGAGAAGCGTCGCGAGCCCCAGGCGCCCCGCGACCTCCCAGAGCGAGTCCGGAGCAGAGATGGCTTCCATCACGTCGGCCTATCGTCATCTGATTTCCAACCGTGCGTCCAGTGACGGATCTGCCAGTCGTGAACAATCACGCGCGACTGCGAACGATTACGCGCGGCGGCGACATCCGCGCGAGTGAAATGGACGATCCCTGCGCAGATGAGGCGTGGCACGGTTGCTGCCGATCGCTCGAAGCGGAGGGCTCCTACCATGCTGGCCTGGATCGTTCTGCCGTTCATCCTGGTTCCCACCCCCACACGGCCGCCTTCCTGTCAGCTCGAAGTGCTGCCGGCATTCCTTCACGAAGAGCGAATGCTCGAGGGCTTCGAAGAAAGGGTTGGCCACTACGTCCGTCTGCACCGGCGGCTCGAGCGGGCGCTGCCGCCAGAGCAGCTGTTCGAAGATCCGGAAGACATGTCAGCAGCCGTGGACGTGCTGCATAACGCCATCGCCGACGCGCGACCGTTCAAGCAGGAAGGCAACGTCTTCACCCCGGCCGCTGCCTACGTGCTGACGCGCCGGCTGCACCGCGCGATTACCGACAATGGATATACGGCGGCGGAAGTCCTGGCGGCAATCAACGCGGGGTACCGGCCCTGGGTGGCTCTACCCGAGGTCAACGGCCGGTTCCCGCCTGCGCGAGACAAAGAAGGGTGGCCGGCGCTGCGTGCGGTGCTGCCTGCACTCCCGGACGAACTCCGGTTCCGTTTCGTGAATCGTGACCTCGTGCTGGTCGACGTTCACGCCGATCTGGTCGTCGACATCCTCAGAGACGCGCTGCCCGCCGCGCGCTAGCGACGCACGACAGGGCACGAAGAGTGCTTCGTGCCCTATTCCCCACCTCCGCGAAAAATCACGCGGCACCTTCCGGGCGCACTCTCCATCGATCGCAGATTTGACGAATGAATTCCGCATGGCGCCATCGCCGGCACGGTGGCGACGAGCTTGCACAACTTGAGGTATCGCCCGGAGGCGATCATGTTCGACTCAATCACCGGCCAGACTCAGCACATCCCGTCGAACCACGCGGTGCCGATGCTGATCTCGACGTCGGCGCAGCTCGCGCTCGTGACGGCCGTCGTCGTGCCGGTGCTCTTCTTCACCGGCGCGCTGCCCGAAGTGCCGACGATGATCGCGTTCGTCGCCGAGGCTCCCGGGCCGCCGCCACCGCCGCCACCGCCTGCGCCCACGGCGACCAGGGCAACGCCCGCGCAGGCGCGTCCGACGCCCTCGCCGGACGCCGCACCCGTTGAACCGCCATCCACCATCGCGCCGGAACGTCCGATTGATGAGGGCGATATCGGCGTTCCCGGTGGTGTCGAAGGCGGCATTCCGGGCGGCGTCGTCGGGGGCGTCGTTGGCGGCCTTCTGAGCGAGATTCCACCTCCACCTCCGGCAGCGGCGCCGCCGCCACCGCCGCGCGCGCCTCTGCGTGTCGGCGGGCAGATCAAGCCGCCGGAGCTCACGCATCGCGTCGAGCCGATCTATCCCGAGATCGCCGTCAACGCACGCGTGAGGGGCACGGTAATTCTCGAGGCACAGGTCGACAAGGAGGGCCACGTGGTCGCCCTCACGGTGCTGCGCTCGGGGAACCCGCTGCTGGACGGCGCCGCGATAGCGGCCGTCAAGCAGTGGCGCTACCGGCCGCTGATCCTCAACGGCCAGCCGGAGCAGTTCGTGCTCACCGTCGTGCTGACGTTCAACCTTCAGGACAGCTAGGAACAGGAGGCCGTCATGTCCCGCACATCCGTCGCCACTCTTCAAACCATCTGGGACTGCCGCTGGAGCCGGCCCGGCTACCGCCTGATCGGCGTGCAGGACCAGCTGCAGCCCGAGAAGCTCTGGGTCTGCGTGCGCACCGGCGAGCGGCGCGGCGTGACCGAAGAGGAATGCGAAAACTGTCCGCACTGGGAGGAGATGCCCGGGTGCAAAGCCGTCGGGGAGTAATCGGGGAGTAATCGCCATGCACATCGATCCGTTGACCACCTTCCGTCTCGAAACGTTCGCCGCGCGCCTCGTCATGATCGTGATGGCCGCGTGCATCGCCTTCACCGGGTACGCTGTCCTCACCCGGCCTCTGGCGATCCCGCTGGCCATCGCGCTGTGGCTTGGCGCGACAGCGATCTTCTTCCTCGGTCTCTGGGGCCCGCTGCCTCAGGCGCCTGAGCCGCCGCGACGGCACAGCCACCCATGAGCGAGCTGCTTTCGTCGCTCGAGTCGTCCGGGTTCTCGACGTGGGTGCGTGAGTCGCCCTCGATCTGGGCCTATCCGACGATCCTCACGCTGCACACGCTCGGCCTGGCGGTTCTCGTCGGCGCGAACTGGATGGTCGATCTGCGCGTGCTCGGCTTTGCTCGCGCGCTGCCGTTGGCGGTGCTGTCTCGAGCCTTCCCCATCATGTGGGCCGGCTTCTGGGTGAACGCGGTGAGCGGCGTCCTGCTCTTCGTCGCCGATCCGGCAAAGGGCACGACCAGGCTGTTCATGTCGAAGCTGGCGATCATCGCCGCCGGTGTGGCGCTGATCATCATGCTCAAGCGCCGCTTGTATGGCCGCGCCGTCGAAATGGATGCTGCCGGCCCCGTCATCAAGGCAATGGCCTTCGTCTCGATCGCGCTGTGGGTGGCCGCAATCGCCACAGGCCGATGGATGGCCTATGCCGTCTAGGAGAGCTCAGTCATGACCGAAGCCATCGTCGACTGGTTGAAGGCCACTTCGCTGTCGCAGGCGATGTCGATGTCGCCAGTGCTCTGGCCGATCTGCGAGATGCTCCATTTCATCGGGCTGGCGCTGCTCATCGGCGGCGCCGGACTGATGGACCTGCGCCTCATGGGCTTCCTGAAATCGGTGCCAGTGAGCGCCGTGATGCAGGTGCGCAAGTGGGCGGTCCTCGGCGTCGTCATCAATCTGATCACCGGGGTCCTGTTCTTCATCGGCGCCCCGGGGCAGTACGTCTACAACAGCGCCTGGTACTACAAGCTCCTGTTCCTCGCCGTCGCCATCATCAACGTGGCGATCTTCGAGACGAGGCAGGGGAAGCGGATGCTGACGCTCGCCGCGGGCGAGGACACGCCGGCCAGCTTCAAGATCGCCGGCGCCGTGTCGATGGGATCGTGGCTGATGGTGCTCTACTTCGGGAGGATGCTGCCGTTCATCGGGAATGCGTTCTAGGAGCTGCCGCGATGTACGAGAGCACAACGACCAACCGCGCGTGTTCCATCAGCGGCTTGTACGTGCGCCCTCGTCCGTCACGGCTGTACGAAGCCGCCTTAGCGGAGTTTGCCCAGGATTCGCTTCTGATTCGCGAGGATCTTCCCCTGGTTCCCTTCGATACGTTTCTGGTTCGCCATGATCGTCCGTTGATTCCCGAGAATTTCGCGCTGATTGGAGAGGATCTTTCTCTGGTTGGCAGCCGATGCATCAGCCATCGTGTGTCTCCTCCGGTGCCGTAAAGGGTACACCAGCGATGGACGGTCCAACACGGAGTAATGCCGTCATCTGAGGACAGCCGTCGCCCGCACCAAAACCGTCGATGAGGCCGCAGCCATCGCGTCGTAGTACGACACGAAGCGCTGAGGCTCGGCCGCCTTGTAGCCGCGCAGGTTGTCGGCCCACCTGAACGAGATCGGCTGATAGCGGAGCTCGGCTTCGATGCTGAACGGACCACTGCCCTTCACCGGTACGTTGTAGCGAAGCCTGTCGCCCTCAGCCGTAAAGCTTGCGTCCTGCGCCGCCTCTCCATGGACCGCAATGTCAGGATCGGCCTTCACCTTGTCGAATCCGCGAGGCAGCAGCCGGTTGTCTTTCACATACTGCGTCGCCGTCAGCAGCCCGGTCGTCACCGCGCCGTCGCGGCCGGCAATCACCGCCTCATAGATCTGCACCTGATCGCCACCGCGGATCTCGTCGTAATGAGGCTCGACGCGCTTCGGGTCCGCGTCGTTGTCGTTGCCGGCGATTCGCCCCTGCGCATCGACGGCGCCCGATTCAAAAACGACCGCGCCGCTGGCGTCACGCACCGAGAGGTGGACCCAGACGCGTCGGGACGGATAGCCGGTCGGCAGCTTGTGCCCGGTCAGGTTGCGGACCTCCACCTCCGCCTCGAGGCGCCCGGCAGCGACGCTCGTACGGGTGATTGCGATGCCCGCTGTGTCGGACTCGAGCTGCCGCAGCGTCGCGCGCGCCGCGGCGTCGAGCTCGGGCGCTGGCGCCGTGACACCCAGCGACGCGCGGAACCGGTTCAGCATCCGCAGCATGAAGAAGTTGCCGCCGAGGAACGTGTGCCGCGCCAGGCGTTCGCGCGGTTCGCCGAGCACCGATGCGATCGGCGTGGACTCGACGTCCGGCATGTGACACGACTGGCAGGTCTTTTCCCGGGCGAAGGCACTGTGGCGCCATTCGAGATACGGCATCTGCTCCGGGAGCGAGCCGATCACTTCGCCTTTCGGACCAAACGCTTCCGTGTAGAGCGTGTGACACGTGGCGCACACTTCCGACTGGCGCAGATGGTCCGCCTTCTCCGGCGTCGCATCCGTCGCGGAATGCATGGTTCTCTTCAGGCCGCGCTCGATGTCGTATGGACCAAAGATCCGGAGGCCGTCCGGCGTGCGGGGCGCCAGCGTGAACCCGCCAACGAAGCTCTCGCGAGTGCCGAGCCGCTCCGGGCCGATCTGATGGCAGAGCGTGCACGACACGCCGTCGGCCGCAAGCCGATGCTCGTCCGAGTCGCCTCGCCCGCCGGGCGCAAGCGAGAACACCCTGCCGCGTCCACCACTCGCGTGCGCGGCCGCACGGGCCATCGGCATGTGACAGATAGCGCACTCGTCCTGGATCGCATCCGCATGAGACGGGTGGTCCAGCGTCTCCCGCCGGACGGAGGCCTGCCAGTACGGATCGCGCGACGAGTTGGCCATCATCGACGCGCGCCAGGCGACGCCAATGGAGACGTCCTCGCCGTTGCTGGAGATGAGGCCGTTGTGACACGCCAGGCAGTTGTCAGACGTGGCGAACTCCACGCCCTGGTGCGCCCGCGCCGATTCGGTTTGTGTCTGGGCCGTGACATGCGGCTGCACCATCACCGCCGACGCCCACACGGCAACCGCGACCACCACGTGCCAGCGCGTCATTTCCACCCGTCCCTCAACCCGCCATCGAACCAGTCCCACAACAGGTAGGTCAGGACCTGCCAGTGCCGTTCTCCGCGCTCGGTGACCGGTATCCGGACGCCGGCCGAGGCGAGGATGTGCTGCCGCTTGCTCAGCGACACCTGCATCTGCGGCAGGACGTCCCACTCGACCTTCTTCCCGCTTTCCAGCTCGCGGACCGCGGCGAACTCCAGCATCGGCGTCCAGCTCCGGCCAAACTGGCCCTGCATGAACGTCGTGCCGACGACGCCCCGCCAGAAGGCCTCTGTCTCCGCCTTGTCGCGGTCGCGTGGAATCTCCGCGCCGGCCTGCGACTGCACGAAGGCGTTGCCGTGCAGCACTTGGCCGACCAGGAGGAATGGTTCGAACTTCATGACGCCACCGCCGAGGCCCTCACTTTCCTTGCCGGTTGGCAGCGCCACTTCCCCGCCCGCGCTGAGGATCGTTCCGCTGTTCATGCTGTGGAAGAGCACCCGCTTGACCGCCACGGCGACATCGCCCAGGCCGCGGAACCATTGGCTCCCTTCACCCGCCTGCATCGCAAGCGGGATGGCGATCTCGAACTGGTTGCGGGCGCCGAAGCGCCGCTCGTAGAGAATCTCGTTCGTGAACTCGCGCGCCGCGCCCTTCTGAATCGACGTCGTGAGTAGCGCTTCGTTCTCCGGGAAGGCCTTTTCGGTGACGAGTGCGCGCGGAAAGTTCAAGTCGCCACGTGGCCAGGAGGAGTCGTCGCAGAAGCCGCGTACATGGTCGACGACCCGTTCGAGCTCGGCGGTAGTCAGCGCCCCGCCGAAGGCCGGCATCTTCCGGCTGAACGCGCGCACCGGCCCACCCTCATGTGCGATGGCGAACCAGTCTGCCGCCGCTTCCGCCGTATTGAAGGAACACTCGGTGAAGTCAGGGAGGGGATCGTCGAAACCGACCTGCGACTGCGGAGCACCCGTGCCGTCCGGGCCATGGCACGCCGCGCACGCAACTCGATAGAGCTCTTCACCCGATCGTTCACGGGTGTCGCCCTGCGCTGCCGCGGGGCCGACCATGAAGAGCGAGATGACAGCGCTCGCGCACACGAGCACCAGGATGCGGGGGGCTGGAGACATCAGCGACGCGGACGGTAGCACGCGCGATCGCGAAGTACGAAGCTTGAGAATTGATCTGAGATTGGATCTTACGGTGCGAACGGTCCGCCTGAAGGCGGACACTACGTCCGGCGGATGACGAGGAACGACGCAGGGACGCCGGCGAGTGCGATCGCGGCGCCGATGAACGTCGCTCGCGGCCGCCCGGCGGCAAACAACACCAGCACGACTCCGATCAGCAGCAGAAACAACAGCAGCGGTAACGGGTACCACGGCGTCCGGAACACCTTCTCGTCGTCTCCGGGCCGCGGAAGCCGGAACAGCGCCGCCGCGGAGAGTCCAAGGAAGAAAACAGTGACCGGCACAAAATAGCCGAGGATCTGCTCGAACGTGCCGAGCGCAAGCAGGACGCACGCCAGGCCCACCTGAATCAGCGTCGCGCCGGGCGCGGCCCCGCGCTCCTCGTCGAATCGCAACCACGATCCCGGAAAGACCTTGTCGCGCGACATCGCCAGGTACATGCGCGGCGACGCGAAAAGGGTCGCCGCAAGGCTGCCGCAGACTGCCACGACGACGATCACCGCCAGCGCCTGCCCTGCGCGCGGCCCGAAAAGGGCCCGCCCCACGTCCGCCACGAAGGCCTCGTCACTCCCGCCGGCAATTCGACCGGACGTGCTCAGCGCATACGCCATCGTAATGAGGGCGTAGATGACCGTCACGATCGCCACGCCGCCGATCAGGGCCCTGGGCATTGCACGGCGCGGTGCCTCGACCTCCTCGCTCATCCGCCCGAGCTCCCACCAGCCGCCAAACGCGAAGAACGCGGCGATCACCGCTGGAGCCAGCGTGTCCATGCCGATTGCCGCCGTCTGCGTCGAGTCCGCAAGCGACGCGGCCGCTGAACCCGAGCGCAGGATGCCCGCCCCGACGAGGATGGCGACGATGGTGAGCTTCGCCGCGGCCGTCCATCGAAGGATGCGGCTGCTGGCGCCGCGGCCGGCGAGCGTCAACGCTCCGAATGCACACACCGCGGCAACGGCCACCGGTGTAAGTGGTATGGAGGAGCCGGTCGCCGCCAGGAGGTACTGCGCGAGGCCGATCGCAAGCGCCGCCGTGATGCCGGGATCGGTCACCAGCAGCGACATCCAGCCGTAGACGAATGCGGCCCTGGAGCCAAACGCTTCCCTCAGGAAGACGTAACCGCCACCCGCTGTGGGAAATCGCGTCGTCAGCTCGGCATAGCAGAGGGCACCGGCGACGCTGAGGAGTCCCACCACGGCCCACACAAGGAGGGCCGGGCCGAGGCCGCCGACCGAACGCATCATCGCAGCCGGCGTCAGGAAGATCCCGACGCCAACCACGTTGGTCACCACCATCGCCGTAGCCGCCCACGTCGTGAGGCGGCGTGGCGATACGTGGGTCATCAGAAGATGACTCGCACCGCCAGCTGCATGGCCCGCGGCCCGCCTGAGCCGAAGACACCTCCGGCCGTCGTCACCGGCTGACCGAAACTGCTCGAGCGCAGGTAGCCGGCCGACGCCGGATCGTCGGAGTCTCGAACCAGCACGTTCGAGTAGCCCGAATAGTTCACCGTGGTCAGACCGAGGATGTTCGTGGTGTTGAACAGATTGAACACCTCGAGCATCGGCTCGATACGGAACGTGGATCCGAGCGCGAAGGGTCGCGAGACGCGCAGGTCAAGCGAGCTGAACGCGTCGTTGAAGCGCGCGTTGTCTGGCACCAGCGGCAGCAGAACGCCATTGACGCCGCCCGTCGCATTGGTTTGGGTGATGAACGCGTTGAGCTCGCTGGCGGTCTCGAAGCGGCGGCCGCCCGCATTCCTCTGGATGGTCGGGATACGCGTCTGCCCGTCCGGCATCATGATGTCCATCGGCACGCCTGACGAGGCCGTGAAGAGCGCCGACACGGTCACAGCGCCCGGGAGCTGTGCCTGGCCTGACGCGACGAACTTATGCCGTCGATCGATCGGCGCGGGACCGAACTCCCGATCGAGATCGGTGGGATCGATCGGTCCGTTCAGGAACGGAATCTGGTCGTCGTTCGCGTAGTTCATCGCCCGGGACACCGTGTAGCCGGCACGAATCCGATGCGGTCCGATTCCGCGCTCCATCTCCAGGATCAGCGCGTCGTACTCCGTGCGCGCGCTCGACTCGATGTTCACCACGCGGTCGGGGCCGCCGACGACCGGGTTGAACACTTCGCCGACGGTTCGGCCTATCAGGAAATGCCGGCCCCGGTTGTGCAGCACGTCCGCGCGTGCGCGCCCACCCAGCAGCGGCTGCTCCACACCGATATGGAACTCGTGCACCATCGGATTCTTCAGCCGCGGATCGATGATGTTGATACCCGACGCGCCGGCGCCAGGCAAGATGAAGCCGGTGAACGGGTTCGAGACGGTGGGCGCAAACGGCGGCAACAGCCCCGTGTTCGGATCCACGAAGAACACGTTGCCGGCGCGGACTTCGATCGGCAGCGCCCGGCCGTCGAGACCACGCTCGAGCGACTGGATCTGGAGCACGACGCGGTCGTAGTAAATGCCGTAGCCGCCCCGAACGAGCAGCCCGTCATCCGAAGCACTCCACGCAAAGCCGATCCGCGGCGCGAAGTTGTTGGTGTCGCGTTTCCGCTCGCCGGTCACGAACGGCTGCACGATCGGATTCAGCTCGTCCACCCGGCTCTGGTTGTTCACCTCGGTATCGAGCTCGTAGCGAAGCCCGGCGTTGATCTGCAGCCGGCTGTTCACGGCCCAGTCGTCCTGAATGAACGCGGCGTAGTGCGTGTTGTCGGAGTCGGGCAGGATGAGCGCCTGATTCGGCTTTCCGCTTCGCAGCGTCACCGCGAACAGCAGGTCGTTGTCGTCGATGCGGCCGTCGCCGGTGTGATCGAACGACGGAAAGTCCTGGACCAGCTCGACGCGTCCCTGCTGGAACACGCCGAGACGGAACTCGCCGTCGATGCGCTGGACCTCACCACCGAACCGGACGCTGTGGTTCCCGGCCGCCAGCGTTGACGTGTTCGCAAACTGCCAGCGGGTCTGCAGCGTTTCCTGCGGCATGCGGAACGACGCGCCGTCGATGAGGCTTGGAAATGTCAGTTGCGGTGCCGTCGAGACTGGAAGCGTCTGGTTGTAGAACGTGCTGACGCTGACGCTCAGCGCGTTGATGAACCTGGACGAGCGTACCGAGGTCCACGTTCCCAGCACGCTGTTGTAGCGGTTCAGGGCTTCCTGCCGCTGCGACGCAGATCCCAGCGCGCGCTCGCCGGCGCTGCTGGCGGTGTCGTTGGCCCATTCTCCCGCGTAGCGGAACATGAAGCGGTTCGCACCGCCGCCGGTATCGAGGCGAAGCGACCAGAGCTTGTCGCGCAGCGGCGCCTCGGCAAAGCTGGTGCGGATCGTCCGTGCGGTCGTGTCACGTGTGCCAACCTGGATTCCGCCGTCCTGATGGCGGTACTCGGTTGCCCCAAACCAGAAGAGCCGATCCCTCTGGATCGGCCCCCCCATCGCACCGGATACATGGCGCCGGCTGAACGGCGGCATGTCGTCGCTGTCGTCAATCGTTGACGGCAGCGCCTGCCAGGCATCGTCTCTCGCGAAGAAGCCGGCTGATCCGCGTGTGACGTTCGATCCCGAACGCGTGACGACGTTGATCACTGACGAGGCAGAGCGGCCGATGTCGGCGCCGAAGCGATTCGTGGCGATCTGGAATTCCTGAACGGCGTCGATCGGCAGGTTCAGCAGTGGTCCGCCCACCACGTCGTCATTGCTGTCCTGACCGTCGATCGTGATGTTGCCGCCTCGGCCGAGTTGACCGGCAGACGAGATCAGCACGCTGTTCGTCTTCGTCGGATCGAACACCGGCGTGGCAACGTTGCCCGGCACCAGCAGGGCCAGCTCGAGGAAGTTGCGGCCGTTGAGCGGAAGAGCATCGATCTCACCGGCGTCGAGCACGCCGTCGACCGTGGTGTTGAGAACGCGGGTGCCGGACACGGCAGCGGTTTCCTGGACCTGCCCGAGACGGAGCTGAACATTCAGCGCATGTTCCTGCCCGACTCGCAGCGTAAGGCCCTCGGACCGCCAGGGCGCGAAGCCGGCGAGCTGCACGTCCGCCGCGTAGGTGCCCGGCGGGAGCATGCGGACCGAAAAATGCCCATCAGCAGAACTCGTCGCGGACCAGGTGATACCAGTGCCGACGTTCCGTACGGTCACGGCCGCACCGGGTGCAGGCCTGTTCTGCGGATCGGTCACCCGGCCCTCGAGCGTCGCCACGGCCAGCTGCGCGCTGGCGGCGCGCGCCACGAGCAGCAGAGCGAGAGCGCAGAGAACAGCCTTCCGCCATCGGAGTCTCGAAATCATGGGGTCTACCTCGGACAAAAATGACGCGTCAGGTATTGCGGTTTGAAGCGATGAGGGCCGCCGGCAGCGGTGGGCCGTAGCCGTGTTCGGCGACGAACTGCGCGCGCTGGCGGTACCCGTCAGCATCGGTTGGTGTCCATGCGTCGAGCCCGTCGACGTAGCGGTTGAACATGCAGAACGCCGCCGCGATGAGGACGGTGTCGTGGATCTCGGTATCGGTTGCCCCTTCGCGGCGCGCCCGGGCGACGTCCTCGGCCCGGACCGCCCGTCCGCTCTGCTGGACGAGCCCCGCGATCGTCAGGAGCGCCTTCATCTTGCTGGACACCGGCGCCGTGTCTGGGCTTACGAGAACGGCGTCGACGAGCTTCTCGCTGTCCAGAAGACAGGCCGCGATCGCGGCGTGGCTGGTGCAGCAGAACGTGCAGTCGTTGAGCCGCGAGACGTACGCGGCGATCAGTTCTCGCTCGCCGCGAGTGAGGCTGTTGGGCGCATGCAGGAGGATTTGCGTGAGATCGGTCAGCGGGCCCGCTGTTTCCGGGCGCGCCAGCAGTAGCGCCCGGATTCCGGGCACATCGGGAGATACCTTGATGTGCGGCACGCGCGTCAATCTACGCGCCGACTCCAACCTCGGCAATAGTGCGTATCTACTAGGTTAGGTCGACCGCGCGAAGTAATCGATGACCGCGCTCGCCGTCTTTGCGCCGACGACGGACTCGAGCTCTTCCCTTGTGGCGCGCCGGACCCCCGCCAGGCTGCCAAAGGCGCGCAGCAGGGCTCGCCGCCGCCGCGGCCCGATTCCCGGAACCTCGTCGAGCTCGGACCGGAGGTCGCGCATCGACCGCGCCTTGCGATGGAAGGTAATGGCGAAGCGGTGGGCCTCGTCCCGGATCCGCTGAATCAGAAGGAGTGCCGGATCATGTTCTGGCAGGACCACCGGCTCTGGCCTCTCGCGCGTGAAGACCACTTCTTCCTTCTTCGCGATGCCGACAGCCACCAGATTCCCAAGCCCGATACCTTCCAGTGCCTCATACGCCGCCGATAGCTGTCCCCTGCCACCGTCGATGAGGATCAGATCCGGAAACGGCCCACCGTCCTCGAGCACCTTCCGATAGCGCCGATATACGACCTCACGCATTGCCGCGAAGTCATCGGGCTTGGGAGTTGGAAGTTGGGAGTTGGGACTTGATCCGCGCACTCTGAACTTCTTGTACTCGCTCTTCTTCATCCGGCCGTCTTCGCAGACGACCATCGACGCCACGGTCTCGCTGCCCTGGATCGTCGAGATGTCGAAGCAGTCGATCCGGCGCGGAATCGCCGGCAGGGCCAGCACACTCCGCAGCGTTTCGAGTGCTTCGAAGTGCGCAGTCGTCAGCTCGTTGAATCGCGTCCGATACGACAGCTCCGCGTTCCGGGTAGCGAGCTCGACGAGTGCCCGTTTGTCGCCGCGCTGCGGGACGAGAATCTTCACACGCCGCCCAGCCCGCGACGACAGCCACTCCTCCATCGCATCCGCGTCGTCGATGTCGAGCGGCAGGTTGATCTCTGCCGGTGGAACACGCACTTCGTAGAACTGCCCGAGCGCTGCCTGCAGGACGTCGATCTCGCCGCCCTCCAACGCGCCGGGATCCGTCGCCAGCTCCACCCGCTCGACGACGCGCCCGCCGCGCATGGCGAAGACATGTATGGTGCCGCCACTGGGACCGACCTTGAGGCCGAAGACATCGCGATCGCCAAGCTGGGCTGTCGCGACCTTCTGCTGGCGGTCCCGGAGGACCTGTACCGTGCGCATCGCGTCGCGGAGATGCGCCGCCTCCTCGTACCGCTGCCCGGAGGACGCATCCACCATTCGATCGCGGAGCGTGTCGATCAGTTCGTCGTTCCGGCCTTCGAGCAGCAGTCTCGTGTTCTCAACCGCCACCCCGTACTGTTCCTCCGAGCAGATCTCCGCGACGCACGGCGCGATGCAGCGCTTGATGTCGTATTCCAGGCAGGGCCGCCCGCGCTTGCCCGTGATGACCTCGTTACACGACCGGATGCCAAACAGCCTGTGCGTCAGGGCCATCGTCCGGCGGGCGATCTTGGCGGGCAGGAACGGTCCGGCGTAGAAGTCCCCCGTCTTCTCGACGCTCCGGGCCACGAGCACCCGCGGAAACGCCTCGGTGGTCGTCAACTGCAGGTACGGGTAGTTCTTGTCGTCGCGCAGCAGGATGTTGTATTTCGGCATCCGCTGCTTGATCAGGTTGTTCTCGAGCGCCAGCGCTTCCATCACCGAGTCGGTGACGATGACCTCGAGCCGGCCGATCTCGTCGAGCAGGGCGTCATGGCGCGGGCTGAGGCCATGCGCTCCGAGGTAGCTCCGGACACGGTCGCGAAGCGACCGAGCCTTGCCGACGTAGAGGACCTCGCCGGCGGCGTTTGCCCACACGTAGACCCCCGGCTGCTCGGGCAGCCTGACAATCTGTTCCTTGAGGTCCTGCACAGCCATGGGCTACTATGGCGAGTCTTTCCCAGAGATCCGAACCATTAAGTTTAACAAACGATGACCTTTACCGGTTTCATCGGGACCGTGTGCATGTTCCCGATGCGCGCCATCATCGCAGCCAGCGTCGCGCTGCGCATCCACCCCAATACGCTCACGCTCATCGGTGTCCTGATCAACGTCGCGGCCGCGGTAGCGCTGGCGCTCGATCGGTTCGTGCTCGCCGGCGTGATCATGATCGTCGCGAACATCTTCGACTTCATCGACGGCAAGGTCGCGCACATCACGAACACCGTCTCGCGCTTCGGGGCGTTCTGGGATTCCACCCTCGACCGCTTCTCGGATATCGCGCTGTTCCTGGGCCTGATCCACCTCTACGCGAACCTGCGCCGGACGGACTATGTCATGGTGGCCGCACTGGCTATGATGTTCTCGATCATGACCAGCTACGCGCGCGCCCGCGCGGAGTCGCTGATCGAGAAGTGCAAAGTCGGTTTCATGGAACGGCCCGAACGCATTGTCCTCTTCATGATCGGCGCCTTCACCGACCGGATGGCCGGCGTCCTGTGGGTCATCCTGGTGCTGTCGATCATCACGGTCGCCAACCGCATCCACTACACCTATCTGGTGCTCAATTCGAAGCCAGTCCCCACGGGCTCGAACGCCCTGACCGCCGCGTTCTCACGTGCCTTCTTCTGGCGCGACGAACGCGCCACGCTGCCGTACGACCTCTGGGTCATCGCCATCCTGGCGTTCGTGTGGCTCGTACCCCCTGACTGGCTGAATGATCCGACGGCTTCCGGGATCGGCCTGTGGGACTGGTTCTGAACGGAACCGCCAGAGAAGACGGACAGCGCCTTCTCGAGGTCCTCGCGGACTTCGGCCCCATTCTCGCAATCAAGCTCTACCGGTTGAACCGCGGCGCGGGTCCAGACGTGCCTCATCTTCCGTGCCTGGATCACGAGGCGATGCTGCACGAGCACGTCGCCCCGCACGCAGCCGCGTACGTGCAGGAGCGCTCGTCGGGCGACCTCCACGAGATCGTCTTCACTCCCAGCGCGCGCCACCTGGACATCGATATCGTGTCCACATGGGGTGAGCACTCCCCCGAGTCGCGAGCGCGGCTGGTGACGCTCCTCGAGAACGGCATGCCTGGCTATCGCGTGCGCATCCTGAAACTATCGCGCTGGCGCGGCGATCGCAGGGTGGCGACCGCGTGCCTCGCGCAGGTCAGCCTGCGCGACGTGTTGATCGGCACCGACATCCCGGCCGTGCGCGCGGGCATCGAGCGGCTGCAGGCGGTTGGCGGCCTGATGGAGAAACACTCGCGCGTCGGCTCATGGGGCGTCCGCACCGTTACCGGCCCCCTGCTGACCGCCGCCGGCGTCGTGACGTTCCTTGTGCTCGGCGAATTCAGCGAATCGCTTGGCCAGACGGCGCTCGTCGCCCTCCGCTACGGCGTCGTCGGCGTGCTCGGCGCGGCGTTCATCTACTACGGCCTCAAGGCGGTGCATCTCACCGAGATGTCGAACCGCGTGTGGAAGCGGACGGCTGAATACAATCTGATCCTCGCGGAGAGGAAGAGACTGGGGAGATGAGATCGAGCGGGTTTGGCCCGGTGATTGGTGAGCGAAAGCTCTCCACGCGCGGGACTGCACCCAAGACTGTCACCGTCACCCTCGGAGCGCCGCGGCTTCCGAAAGGGGAGCGCGACTGGGAGTGTCCGTTCCGTATCTCAGGCGCCGGGATTCGCGTCGTCGAGTCAGGCTACGGTGTCGATGCCATCCAGGCGCTCCAGAGCGCCATTTGCGGCATCAGACATGTCCTCGACACGAGCGGCAAATCGTTCGAGTGGTTTGGCCTGCCGATCGAAGTGGGTTTCCCGCGACCGATTCCGTCATACGGTGACACTCGGCTGACGAAGAAGCTGGAGAAGCTCGTCGACTCGGAGCTCAAACGAAACCTCACACGACAGCGTCGTCAGCTGAAACAGGCGCGGAGACAGCGAGCAGCCACAGCAAGCCGGTCGTCATGAGGAACCGCCACCCCCACACCGGCCACAAGGCCGGAAGCGTCGGCAATGGCACGTTCTCGCCCTGCTGGATGTAGTACGGGAACCAATCGAGAAAGTAGGCCTTGACGTCCATGGCCTGGAATGGACGCTGTGTCGCGATGGTTGCGACACAGACGAGCGCGCCAGTAACTATCCACCGCCACATGGAGGCCTTCCCTGCGCCCCGTAGCGTCAGCGGAGGCGCGTGGCCGGCACACACCGCGAACAGCACCACGGCAGCTGGAAGCAGATACGCAAGGTAGCGCCACAGGTCCGCGTCACCCATGGCGGCGGCCACCAGCACGAGCCCGCCGTACACCGCCCACTCCGGTTCCCGCAGGCACTGCCTCAACGCCGTGCCGAATCGGGCGAGCACCAGCAGACTGACGCCGCCAAATATCGTCAGCGCGAAATAGACGAACAGCGCGACGAAGAACGGATCCTTCCAGTATTCGAGATTGTCTATGAGGGCGGAATATCCGAGCGGCTCCCGTCCATCACGCGCCCAGCGTTGCACGACCATCGTGCGCCAGGAGAACCACACCACGATCGCCGGGGCATACGTGGCGGCGATAACCCACACCGGCACGCGGCGGCGGAGGTCGCGCACGACGCCGAACGCGATGGTGGCGATTGCGAACTCGCGCGCCAGTATCGCAGCGGCTACCGCAACGGCAGCCAGCGGGCGCTTCCCTGCCACGATGAAGTAGATGGCCAGCACCACGAGCGCCAGGGCGCCAGCGTCGATGAGCACGGGATAAAAGGCGACGTACTTGGCGAGCGCGATCGTGACGAACAGGTTCAGAACCAGCAAGACCTTCGCAGCGACGTCGCTCGAGTAGCGGTCGAACAGCAGGCAGACGGCGAAACAGAGCACGCCGATGTAGAGAAAGTTCATCAGGCGGAACGCGGTGACCGGATCCCTGGTCAGGCGATAGACGGGACGATTCGCGACGACCACCAACGGCCGGAGAGACGTATCCACCGTCCCGTGATCCCAGCGATTGAGCATGTTGGAGTAGTCGACGCCGTCCCATCCGCGGCCCTCGTTGATCTGGATGCGGCCGGTGACCCGTTCCATGACGAACAGCAGCAGGACAGCGGTCAGCGCAAGGCCTGCGTTGACCATGACGGAGCGTCGAATGTGGGGCACGGTGCCGTGGATCTTAAACTCGCCGATCGAAAAGGCTCAATCCTTCTAGTCCTCAGTTCTCCGTCGCCCGCTCGATCCTCTCGATGACGAGGACCTCGGCGAGTTCGCGCTCCGCTTCGAGCTTCAGGCCGAGCTGCTCTTGAAGCGCGGTGAAGATCGACGGAGCACTCGGATCGGCCGGTAGCGCACCGTCCACACGATCGCCCGAGAACTTCAGCTCCAGATCGTAGATGCCTGTGAGGCCCGTGCGATCGACGACCGGCCGGCCGACCAGGAGCGAAATCATCGGGGCCAGCTGGCCGATCGGGATGCCGATCGCCCTCGCCCCGCCACCGGCGCCTCCCTGCACACATTGAATCCCGAGCGGGGCTTCGCCTCGTGGTCCGACGCACGGCTTCTCCGCAGGCTTGATGTTCGGCCCGAGCTTGCCGTCCGCTCGCGCCTTCACCAGCGCGTAACTCTGAAGCTCGCGCTTCTCGAGCTTCGCGACCAGCTTGAACCGATCGGCGAGCAGCGCCTGCAACATCGGCCGCATCTGCTCGACGCCGTTCATCCCCTCCGGCGCGCGTGCCTGAATGTCGAAGCGTTCGACGTTCGTCCAGTCCGGATAGCCGACGAGGCGGCTCGGCGTGTTGATGTTGTAGGCGAACTGCACGATCGCCCGGAGCGGCACGTTAATCAGCGTGACGCCGCCCTGCCAGTTGATCGTGACCTGATTCGCGCCTGACTTGTTGGCCTTGACCGACGCGACTTCAAACGTGGCTGGCGTCTGAGCACGCACGTTGGCTAACGCCAACAGCGCGACAGCCAACACTCGAGTTCCACGGTTTGCTTTGACCGTCATGATGATCATTACCCGCCGGTCGTTACGGAAGTTCAGGTCCGGCTGAAGCCGGACACTACGGACGACCGGTCTCAGCGTTTCGGCCAGCCGGCCGGAGGCACCCAGGGGCCGCCATTCGGTCCGACTTCGTCGGGCCGTCCCGCAGGCAGCACCTTGTCGGTTCTGGCCCGCACATAGAGTTCGACCTGAGCGATCTGCTTGTCGTCGAGCAGCTTGTTCCAGGCCTGCATGCCCTTGTCGGGAACCCCATTCCGGACGATGCGAAGAAACTCGCGCGCGGTGAGTCGCTTTGCCGGGTCCGTCAGGTTCGGAGCATTGGTGGTGCCCACGGCGTCAACGCCGTGGCAGCGGTAACAGTAGACGTGCCACCATTTCCATCCGTTGTACACGTCGCTGTACGTCTCGGACTTCGCTTGCGGGGCCGCCATCAATTCGGCATGAAGCGGCAGGCCGCGGTGAACATGCAACCCTATAACCGCGACAAAAAGCACCGCGGAAGAACCGATCCAGCGCAGCGTCATCGTCTCGCAGCGACCTTTCGTTCAAGGAGCGGTACACCGTAGTCCTTGAGAATCTTGGTGATCTCCGCCTGCCGGTGGTCGAGCACCTTCTCCAACTGCCTGAGCAGCGCGTCGTTGCCTCGCTTCACACCCATGGCGATGTCGAACGCGAACGGAAGGTCGCCCTTGCCGGACGGAATCGGCACGAGTTCCAGGGCGACGCGCTGACGCCGCGCAAAATACCCGGCCAGCGGCCCCCATACGATCGCAATGTCGACCCGGCCACTCGCCACGGCGTCGATGATCGAGCTTGGCGGGTTGTCCGCCGAATAGAAGGTGCTGAACCCGACCACGTTGGCGACGATGCCCCGCTTCGAGAGCTCGTGCACGGGCGGAGGATTGGTGTAGTCGTCGCCCAGGAGGTGGACGCCGATCTTCAACTTCTTGAGTGCCGGGTCGTCGAGCGACGCGATCGTCAACCCCTTGCCCTTTGGGTACACGAATACGTAGGTCGAACGATAGTACGGCCTGGTCGTGAGCACCAGGTCGTACTTGTCGGGGACGCCCATCACGAAGTCGCAGCGCCCTTCCTTGAGCGTTGCGTTCATCGTGTTCCTGATGAACCCGCGCCGCTGCCCCCACCAGATGTAGCTTGGTGTGGCACCGAAGTCTTTCGCGATCAGCTCGGCAATCCGGTTTTCGAACCCCTCGAGCCTGTCATTCGAAAACGGCAGGTTCTCGGGGTCTGCACACACGCGGAACTGCCCCCCGCCCTGCGCGGCCGCAAGGCCCGGACAGAGGAGCAGCACGCAGACACACGCCAGGAGGCGTCGGATCATGGCAAGGCGAATACCGTCAGCACGCCACCCTGGTTGCTGAAGTTCGCCAGATCCTTGAACGCGCCGATCGCGCCCAATCCAGCCGTCGGATCCTCGAGGCTCATATCGGCAGCGACGCCGATCCCGGACCAGCCGCCGATACCCGAGAGCACCGCGACGTACTGCTTTCCGTCGGGCCCCTTGTATGTCATCGGATTACCGATGATCCCCGACGGCGTCTTGAACTTCCACAGGACGTCGCCGGTCTTGGCGTTCACCGCCTTCAACCAACCCTCCATCGTGCCGTAGAAGACCACATCACCGGCCGTCGCGAGCGCGCCTCCCCACGCCGAGAGACCCTCTTTGATCCCCCACACCTTCTTGCCCGTCGTGGGATCCCAGGCGATGAACTCCCCGCGGTTGCCACCGGGGCCCGGCTTGCTGACGACAATCGCACCAACGTACGGCTGTCCCTGCTGGTATTTGACTTCGACGCCCTCGTAATCCATGCAGAGGTTGTTGGTGGGCACGTAGAAGTAGCCGGTACGTGGCGAGTAGGAGACCGGCTGCTGATTCTTGCCGCCCATCGCCGACGGGCAGATGTCCTTGGTGTTCTTCGTCGCCGAAGTTCGTTTCTCCGGATCCTCGATCGGCCGGCCGGTCTTGAGGTCCACGCCCTTGGCCCAGTTGACGAATACGAACGGATTCGCCTGCAGCAGTTCGCCGGTCTTTCGATCCAGGACATACGAGAAGCCGTTGCGATCGAAGTTGACGAGCACCTTGCGCATCGCGCCGTTGATATTGAGATCGACCAGGACGTTCTCGTTGATGCCGTCGTAGTCCCACGCGTCGTGCGGCGTCTTCTGGTACGCCCACACCGCCTTCCCGGTGTCGGGATTCCGCGCGAAGATCGTCATCGAGTACTTGTTGTCGCCCGGCCGCTGATCGGGATTCCACGAGCCGGGATTGCCCGTGCCGTAGTAGAAGAGATCGAGCTCGGGGTCGTAGCTGTACCAGCCCCAGGTCGTGCCGCCGCCGCGCTTCCATTCCTCGCCCTTCCACGTCTCGACCGATCCCGGGAAGCCGACCTCCGCCTCGGGACCGGTGCTGTACATCCGCCAGATCTGCTTGCCGGTGTTGACGTCGTTCGCCGTGACGAAGCCGCGCACGCCGAACTCTCCGCCGGAGATTCCGGAGATGACCTTGTCCTTGATGACCATCGGCGCCGAGGTCACCGTCATGCCCTGCGTGAAATCGCCCTGCTTGACCTTCCACAGCTCCTTGCCGGTCTCGGCGTCGAGCGCCACGGTATGGGTATCGAGCTGGTTGACGAAGATCTTGCCGTCCGCGAACGCCACCCCGCGATTGACCGTGTCGCAGCAGGCTATGGGGATCACCGCCGGGTCCTGCTTCGGCGCGTACTTCCACTTGACCGGCGCGCCTTCCTTGCTCAGATCCAGGGCGTAAACGATGTTCGGGAAAGGGGTGGCGAGGTACATCGTGCTGCCGATCACCAGCGGCTCACCTTCGTGGCCGCGCAGCACTCCGGTCGAGAACGACCACGCCGCCTTGAGGGTCTGCACGTTGCTGGCGTTGATGTCGTTCAGCGTGCTGTAGCGAGTGGACGAGGGGTTCTTGTTCGGCATCGCCCAGTCCTTGTCGGCGGTGTCGGCCGGTGCGCTCGCGGCTCCCGGCGCGGCCGACGGCTGCGGCTCCGAACTCCTGCAGGCCGATGCGAGGCTGAGTCCAACGGTGGCAACGACGATCAACCGCCACGACGCGCTCTTCATGTGTCCTCCTGATGAAACGAAAGGGGACCCCGACGACGCGTGAGCATTGGCGTGCCGTGCGGACGACGGCACGCGAGGGAACTCCGACTCGACCATTCCGGAGGGCAGCGCCCGGCGGTGCCCTCGCCCGGTGAATTCGTTCGGGCGCGATTATGGACCGAGCCGCCGTCCCGCAAAGGGAAATTGCACGGTGTCTGTTGGCGAGGCGAGACGGAATGGAACCGAGCGGATTGCCTCCGATGGGGAGCGACGAACCGCGGCTCCGCCGCCTAGAATTGGGTGCGTCGACCGGCGTCGAGACTGGTGGCGCGGTGGCAGCGGTCTGACGAAATCGAGGGACTGGGGCGGATTCTTCGGAAAGCGGTTTCGCGATCGGGCCGCTTCACATCCAGAGGCACTGATGAAACAGATCATAATGCTGATCGCGGTGCTGGCGTTCGCGCGCGCGGCCGCAGGCCAGGGCGCGGACGACTATCGCGGGGGCTGGCGAACGGATGCCGGCGAGCCCCACACCTACGAGTTCTCGATTCGCGGCACGACGGTCAGGGGCATCTACTGCACCTATTGCGCGGATGCCACCACGCTGGCGTTTGTCGACGGGACGTTCGGGCCGGACGGCATCAGGTTCGAGGTCACCCATGTGAACGCGGATGGCAGCACTGCCTACAAGGACACGGCGACCGCGACCTTCAGCCAGGGTCGCCTGATCGTCAGGGGCACCGCCGGTGCCCGCGGCGGCGGTACGTTCGAGCGTGTGCTGATCAAGGATCCACGGGGGCCCGATCCCATCCCGGCAAAGGTGTCAGTGCTCCCCTCGCGTCCGCCGATACCCGCGAATCCTCAGCGTCGCAATCCGGACGGCGCCGACGGCCTGCCCTACATCCAGCCGGGCCCGTGGAAATCGCGGCTGACGGAGAAGGACGTGATCGGCGTGTGGCTCGGCTTCGGGGTCGGCGCGCCGAAACAGTTCTTCATCATCAAGAAGGTCGGCGACAAGCTGCGGGGGATGGTGTGCGGGACCTGTGACAACCCGTACACGATGGCGGCGCTCGACGACTTTCGCATCGACGGGGACACGCTGACGTTCAACATCCTCCACGAGGACTGGGGCGACGGCGACCTCCCGACGTTCGCGAAACACGTCACCGCGCGCGTGGGGTGGAACGAGATGCGCTGCACCACCTCCGCGGACCATCAGCCGCCACCGGCGCCGCGTCCGCAGCCAGCTGGGTTCGTCCCGGGGTTCTCGTTGCAGGGACCGATTCCGATCGAGGCCACGGCCGGCAACGCCTGGCCTGAGTGGCCGCCGAAGAACACCTCATCGCCCCGGTAGTTCGATGTATCGACCTGAACTCTACGACCTCGTCACGCCTGGCTCTTTCCGCGGCGACGCCGAGTGGTACCGCAGCAAGGCACGCGAATCCGGCGGGCCGGTGCTCGAACTGGGCGCCGGTACCGGCCGCATCACGC
>DATLLQ010000149.1:0-4115 GCA_035537775.1 Vicinamibacterales bacterium
ATCCCCAATCGATAATCGACAACGAATCAACAAGCAAAGATCACAAATCAAGAATGATCGTGTGAACATGACACTGATGATCGGGCGGCGGCTCGGCGTCTACGAGATTCGCGCGGTGCTCGGGTCCGGGGGAATGGGTGAGGTGTATCGCGTGCGCGATACGCGCCTGGAGCGCGACGTCGCCATCAAGATCCTGCCGCCGGCGTTCACGCGCGATGCCGATCGGCTGGCGCGCTTCGAGCGGGAGGCGCGCGCGCTGGCGTCGATGGACCATGCGAACATCGCGACGATCCACGGGGTGGAGGAGAGCGATGGCGGGCTGGCCCTCGTCCTCGCGCTGGTTGATGGTGAAACGCTGCGCACGCGGCTCGTGCGCGAGCGGCTGCCCCTTGATGCTGCCCTCGACATCTCCGCCCAGATCGTGACAGCGTTGGCGGCTGCGCATGCCGCGGGTGTGATTCATCGCGATGTGAAGCCTGAAAACGTGATGATCCGGCGTGATGGTCTGATCAAGGTAGTCGACTTCGGACTCGCCAAGGCCTTCGAGGCCAACACAGACGATATCGAGACTCTCGCTGCGACGCGCGCCGGTATCATCGTCGGCACCGCGGGGTATATGTCTCCCGAGCAGGTCCGGGGGCTTGCCGTTGACGCGCGCACAGACCTGTTCGGTGTCGGCGCTCTCATGTACGAGATGCTCGCTGGCCGGCGCGCCTTCACGGGGCAGACGCCGAGCGACGTCCTGGCCGCCGTGCTCGAGCGTCAGCCGGAACCCCTCACTCGTTATCGGCCCGAGGTACCTGCCGACCTGTCACGAATCGTGGACCGCTGTCTCGCGAAGGATCGTGCGCTGCGGTACCGGTCCGCTCGCGACCTGCTGGCGGATCTCCAGTCGGCGCGGAGGTCGCACGTAGCACACCAGAGCACGGCGTCGCCGGAGCCATCGATCGCCGTGCTTCCGTTCGCGAATCTCAGCCCGGATCCGGACAACGAATTCTTCGCGGATGGGCTCATGGACGAGGTGATCGCGGATCTCTCCGGTGTTCGCGCCTTGCGGGTGATTTCTCGGACCTCCGCCATGCGCTTCAAGCGAACGGATCTGGACCTGCGGACGATTGCACGGGAGCTGGGCGTGCGCTACATCCTAGAAGGAAGCGTGCGCCGCGCGGCGTTGAGCCTCCGCGTCACGGTTCAATTGATCGACGCCGACACCGATTCACACCTCTGGGCCGAGAAATACTCGGGCGGTGCTGAAGACGTGTTCGCGATTCAGGAAGAGATCTCCCGGAAGATCGTCGAGGCGCTCCAAGTTCGCCTGACTGACGGCGAAGCACGGGCTCTGGCCGAGCGTCCCATCGAGAACCTGGCAGCGTACGAGTGCTACCTGAGGGCCCGCCACGAAATCTACGTGACGGCGTCCGATTCGCTGGATCGTGCACGGAGGCTCGTCGACGATGGCTTGGCGATCATGGGCGAGAATCCGCTATTGCTGGCCACCAAGGCCTACGTCCAGTGGCAATACGTGAACCAGTCGGTGGGGCCCGCGGAGCAGCATCTGGATGAAGCGGCCGCCTGCGCCGACAAGGCGCTCGGGCGCGATCCCGACTGCTACCTGGCGATCTTGGCGCGCGGGCTCGTCGCCGCCAAACGCGGAGACCTCAAGCGCGCGCTTCCGGATCTGCGCCGGGCGGCTGAGCTCAAGCCTGGAGACGGCGCAATACTCGCCGAGCTCGGACGTCATGCGTTTGCCGCCGGGCAAGAGCTGCGCGAGTGGGTTCGGAAACCGCTCGAGGACCTGCCACGAGTGGACCCGCTCACACCGGCGTTCCGTCTGCCCGTTGCCGGCTGGCACTTCAGCGCCGGCCGCCTGGAGAGCGCCGCTCGGGAGGCGCGGGCGGTCGAGCAGCTGTGCCAAAGGGAGAGCCCGGTGAGGTACTTTGCCGCCTGGCACCTCCTGATGGCAGGCGAACGAGACGAAGCGACACAAATTCTCACGGAGCTGGCCGCGGTGCTTCCGGCGACTCCCTACGCGGTGTTCGGCTCGCTTGCCAGCTTCTTCCTGGCGGCACTTCGCGGTCGCGACGAAGCCGCGATCCATGTCACGCCGCAGCTCGAAGAAGCGGCGCACTGGAACGAATACGCCGCACTGTACCTCGCCGACGGTTACGCCCTGCTGCGGCGCCCGGTGGATGCCGTCCGGTGGTTGCGGATCTGCGTCACGCGCGGATTCGTCAACTACCCATTCCTCGCCGAGCGCGATCCGTTCCTGGAGTCCGTTCGCGGTGACGCAGCGTTTCAGGGCTTGATGGGGGAGGTGCGTCAACGCTGGGAAGCGATCTCATAGCACCGGCCGCGCACGTGCCCGCCGTCGCACGTCCGCCACGCCGGACCAAGACTATGACCGCGCTACGCGTGCGGTCACCAAGCGGCACGCTGGAGAGGCGGTGGCCCACGATCCCTCCAGTCTCGTTGGAAATTTCTTCGTTGATATCAGTGGGGTGTCTGGTCGCTAGACCCACGAACTGGGGGCACGCTCATGAGGATGGTTCAACTTGTCAGGCTCGAGCGAGCGATCGAGGAGTCGATCGGAAACCATCCCGAGTACATGGAGGCACTGGCGCAGGACAACTGGGCGCGTGGCTGATCTCGTACACGGACTGGTTGGACGCACCCTCGTCTCTGCCCCCGTCAGCGTGGACGAGCTCCGATGGGGCGGATACTTTGTGGTGGATGAAGCCACGCGCGAGGTGGTTGGCTCGTGCGCGTTCAAGAGTGCGCCGACCGAAGAAGGGACGGTAGAGATCGCCTACTTCACGTACCCGGGCTTCGAGGGGCGTGGGTACGCAACCGGAATGGCGGGGAAACTCATCGAACTGGCGAGCAGCTCGCCGGCGGTCCGGCGGGTTGTCGCCCACACGCTGCCGGAGACGAATGCGTCGACTCGCGTGCTGGAGCGCGTTGGGATGACGTTTGTAGGCGAAGTGAATGACCCAGAGGACGGACGTGTGTGGCGCTGGCAGATGCAGACCGGGGCCTAACAGGTGCTGACGCCGGGCGGCGCTCACGCGTCGCCGGGGCTCACTCTGCCAGGAGTGGGACCGGCCATGCGTTGGTTCATTGGTCTGCTGGTTGGGGTCGCACTGTTGTCGGCGTGGCGCCTTATTCAATGGGCACGGTCGACGAGAATGCCAGATCACTCTTGACGTGACCTTGCGCGCTGCGATAGGCAAAGCCGTGGCCCGCAGCAGGGCAACGAATTCGATCTTTCGGAAGACAGAATCTCGCCTGCTCTTGGTCCTCACGAGCCGGCGAATCAGCCGCTGCACCTGACGGCACCGCACGCGCGCCCCTCGCGCTCGGTGATATTGTGACTCGCCCCTGCCGCATGCGAGCGGCGGTGCGTTAGACCGCAGCGCTGCCAAGGTGAGACGTTCGAGGGGTGTGACACATTGGAAATCCGTACCCTGACAAGAGCCGTGACGATGTTGTGGACACTTGTCATCTCCGCAACCGCCATGGCGCAGCATGCCGGCCCGGACGAAGTCGTCGCTGCCCGCGCTCGAGAACTTCATGCCCGTGCCATCGTCGTCGACACACACGACGACACGACGATGCGCTTGCTATCCGATCCGGCCTTCGATCTCGGCGCGCGCAATAGCACCGGCAGCATCGACATCTCGAGAATGCGCCAGGGTGGCCTCGATGCGCTGTTCTTCTCCATCTACATGCCCGGAGACGTCACCGGGCCGCTAGCCGTGAAGCGGGCGCTTCAGCAAATCGACAAGGTACGGGAGGCCGTCCGCGCCCACCCGCGAGAACTGATGCTGGCTACGTCCGTGGCGGATATCAAGCGCGCGGTAGCGGAGCGCAAGATCGCCGCGCTCATGGGCATGGAAGGCGGACACATGATCGATGCCGACCTGGGTATGCTGCGCGCGTACGCCTCGCTCGGCGTCCGTTACATGACCCTCACCCACAGCCGCAACACGACATGGGCGGACTCGTCCGGCGACACGCCGGCCCACAACGGTCTCACGCCGTTTGGCAAGGACGTCGTGCGCGAGCTCAATCGCCTGGGCGTGATGGTGGACGTCTCGCACGTCTCGGACAAGACG
>DATLLQ010000150.1:0-12086 GCA_035537775.1 Vicinamibacterales bacterium
CAGCTGCTACAGCCGCGGCGGCAGCTGCTCGGTCGCGGCGCGAGCTGCTACGACGACGGCGGCAGCTGCTCTGCCGGTGGGCGCGCGTGATGAGCCGCAAATCCGTGCCGCCCGGTCGCGCGTCGCGCAGATATGGACAGACGTCGTGCTACTCTGTCCCGCGGCGCACCTGCTACAGCCACGGCGGACGCGGATGTGTCCGCGGATCGCTCTGCTCTGTCGCCAGTCGCAGGTGACGAGCCACGAATTCATGCCACCTTGTCCCGTGGCGCGCTGATAAGAACAGAAACGGTGCACCTCTGTCCCGCGCCACACCTGCTACAGCCGCGGCGGCGCCGTTATGACCGCGGATCGCCTGCCTATGACTGTGGCGGGCGACTTCGAAGCAACTTCGGACCGACCAGGGCAGCCGTTTTGGACCGACCACCGTCAGGATCGATAGACTGGATCCCGTGATCCGCTCCGTCGCGGTCCTAGGTGCTGGCGTCATGGGCGCCCAGATTGCCGCCCACTTCGCCAACGCGGGCGTGCCGTCGCTGCTTCTCGACGTCACTCCCGGAGCCGCTGCTGAAGGCCTGAAACGCGCGCGGGGCCTCAAGCCCGACCCGTTCTTCACGCCAGATACCTGGAAACTCATCACGACGGCGGGATTCGACGAGGGGCTGAGCCGGCTCGCCGAAGCCGACTGGATCCTCGAGGCGGTGGTCGAACGGCTCGACATCAAACGTGCGCTGCTCGAGAAGGTCGATACCGCGCGCCGCGTGGGATCGATCGTCAGCTCGAACACCTCGGGGATTCCGATCGCCGCGCTCGCGGAGGGACGCAGCGACGACTTCCGACGGCACTGGCTCGGCACGCACTTTTTCAATCCGCCGCGATACCTGCGCCTGCTGGAGATCATTCCGACGCCCGAGACGAGCGCCGCGGTGATCAAGACGGTCAGCCAGTTTGCCGATCATCGACTCGGCAAGGGCGTTGTGCTGGCGAAGGATTCGCCGAACTTCATCGGCAATCACATCGCGCTCTACGGCCTCGTGCAGCTGCTGGCGAAGGTTGCGGCCGGCGAATACACCATCGAAGAGATCGACGCGATCACCGGCCCTGCAATCGGCCGTCCGGGCAGCGCCACGTTCCGGACGCTCGATCTGGCCGGCGTGGACATCTTGGGCCACGTGATCGACAACCTGCACGAGCGCCTCGACGATCCGGTTGCGCGCACGCATTTCGTGCTGCCGCCATTCGTCCGGCAGATGATCGAGCGCGGGCAGACCGGCGAGAAGGCGGGACAGGGGTTCTACAAGCGCATCAAGAACACGAGCGGTGAATCCGAAATCCTGACGCTCGATCCGGCGACGCACGAGTATCGTCCGCGCGAGTCGCCGAAGATCGGTTCCGTCGAGGCTGGCAAGTCAATCGCCGACGTGGGCGAGCGGATTCGCACGCTCTTCAACAGCAAGGACAAGGCTGGCCAGCTGCTGCGCGGCACGCTGGCGCCCGCGCTGGTCTATACCGCGCAGGTGGCGCCCGCCATTGCCCATTCCCCGGACGACGTCGATCGAGTGATGCGATGGGGCTTCGGATGGGAGCTCGGGCCATTCGAGATCGCCGATGCGATCGGCATTCGTGAAGTGCTCGAGGCCGCTCCAAAGGCCAACGACGTTCCCGAACTGTGGCAGCAGGCGATCGCGGCCGGGCGGAATCGGCTTCGTGACAGCGAGGTGCCACCCGCCGCTGCCGATCTGCAGATCCTGCGCTCGGCGAAGGAACGCTCGGCCGTGGTGCGAAAGAACGCCGGAGCCAGCCTGGTCGATCTCGGCGACGGCGTGCTGGCGGTCGAGTTCCACTCGAAGATGAACGCCATCGGCGGCGACACGATTCAGATGCTGCAGGAAGGCGTGCGTGAGGCGTCGAAGAACTTCTCCGCGCTCGTCGTCGGCAACGACGGCCTGCACTTCTCCGCCGGCGCCAACCTGATGCTCGTGCTGCTCGAGGCGCAGGAAGAGAACTGGGACGAGATCGACCTGATGGTGCGCGCGTTCCAGCAGTCCACGATGGCGCTCCGCTATGCGGATGTGCCGGTGATCGTCGCGCCCGCCGGCCTGGCGCTGGGCGGCGGCTGCGAGATCGCGCTCCACGCGGACCGTGTGCAGGCGGCGGCGGAAACATACATGGGCCTCGTCGAGGTGGGAGTCGGCCTCATTCCTGCCGGCGGCGGAACGAAAGAGATGGTGGCGCGGGCGGTCGAACAACTTCGCCCCGGCAGCAACGACCTCCTGCCACCGATGCAACGAGCGTTCGAGACTATCGGGTTTGCGAAGACCTCAACAAGCGCCCAGGATGCACAGCGCATCGGCTATTTGCAGCCGACGGACGCCTGGACCATGAATCGCGAGCGGCTGCTCGCGGACGCCAAGGCTCGGGCGCTGCAGCGTGCTCGCGACGGATATCAGCCGCCGGTACCAAGGAAAGCCATTCCGGTCGGCGGAGAGACCGTTTCTGCCCCGCTGAAGCTCGGCGTTCACCTCGCGCATCGCGCCGGACGCATCAGCGACCACGACGCGCTGATCGGCAGAAAACTGGCGACGATTATGGCCGGAGGGGCGCTGCCGAATGCCACGACCGTCAGCGAGCAGCACCTGCTCGATCTGGAGCGCGAGGCGTTCCTGAGCCTCGTCGCGGAGCGCAAGACACAGGAACGTATCGCCCACACCCTCAAGACGGGAAAACCCTTGAGGAACTGATGCAGATCGTCGATGTCGGCAGCGGCGCGCCCGTGATTCTGGTGCCAGGAATCCAGGGCCGGTGGGAGTGGATGAAGCCGGCGGTGGACGCCCTGTCCGCTCGCTGCCGCGTCGTCACGTTCTCGCTCGCGGATGAGCCGACGTGCGGCGGACGCTTTGACGCCGCGCACGGCTTCGATTGCTACGTGGACCAGATCCGGGAGGCAATGGATCTCGCCGGCATTTCGAAGGCGGTCGTCGCGGGCGTGTCGTACGGCGGCCTCATTGCGGCGGCTTTCGCAGCCCATCATCCGGCTCGCGTGTCCGGCCTCGTCCTGGTATCGGCGATCCCGCCACGGTGGTCGCCGGATACGCGCGCCCGTTTCTATCTGCGGGCGCCGAGACTGCTGTCGCCCTTGTTCATCCTCAACTCTCTGCGAATGTACCGGGAGATCGCGGCGGCGACGCCAGGCGTCTTACAAAGTGTGGCCACGTCGGTGCGCCACGGCATGAACGTCCTGACGCACATGATGTCGCCGGGGCGCATGGCTCGACGTGTGCACCTGCTGGGGTCGGTGAAGCTCGACCATGAGATGGCGGGAATGAACGTGCCGACGTTGATCGTGACCGGCGAGCCGGCGCTCGACATGGTGGTGCCGGTGCGCTTCACCGAGGAATACACGCGCCTCTGGCCGCATGCCGAGCGTGTGACGATTGCGCGGACGGGACACATCGGGTTGATCACGCGGCCGGACGCGTTTGCCGAAGCGGTGGCGCCGTTCGTCGAACGCCATGCAGGGGTCCGGCTAACCAGGCCTGAGCAGAGTCGAAGGCAGCCGGACACTACGCAAGTCAAGGAGCAGAAGGTTGGGTGAGGCTGTTCGTGAGATTGCCGGTCCATCGGGCCCGCTCGAGGTGCTGATCGACCTTCCCGCTCCCGGCAGCGCTCCGGAGGGCAGGCCGCGCGCCGCGGTCGTCTTTGCCCACCCGCTGCCGATCGAGGGCGGGACCATGCATACGAAGGTCGTGTTCCAGAGCGCAAAGGCGCTGACCCGGATCGGATGTGCCGTGCTCCGATTCAATTTTCGCGGCGTCGGACGCAGCGCCGGGTCCTGGGATGAAGGCGACGGTGAGAAGGACGACTATCGCGCGGCGCTCGACTACTTCGCCAGCCGCTATCCGGACACCGAGCTCTGGGCGGCGGGCTTCTCGTTCGGCTCGTACATCGCGATGACGTGCGGGGCTGAAGACCAGCGAGTGTGCACGCTCATCGGCATCGCACCGCCGGTTGACCGCTACGACTACACGACAGTGACACAGTCCACGAAGCCGAAGTTCATCATTCACGGCGAGCGCGATGAGCTGATCCCGCTGCGCGCGGTCCGCGAGTTCTATGCACGGCTCGACGAGCCGAAGGAGCTCGTGGAAATCGACCGGGCCACACATCTTTTCGACGGCCAGGCGAGCGAGGTCGGCGACGCGCTCGAGGATTTGCTGGCGGATTTCACATGCAGGACGCAGTAATCGTTTCGGCAACTCGAACCGCCGTCGGCAAGGCGCCGGCTGGCTCGCTGCGCACCGTCCGGCCAGACGACATGGCTTCCGCGGTGATCAAGGAGGCCATGCGTCGCGCACCCGGCGTGGACGCGGCCGCAATCAGTGACGTGATCATCGGCTGCGCGATGCCGGAGGCCGAGCAGGGGCTCAACGTCGCGCGGATCGCGAGCTTGCGGGCAGGCATTCCGGTCAGCGCGTCCGCGGTCACCATCAACCGCTTCTGCTCGTCGGGACTGCAGGCCATCGCCTTCGGCGCCGAGCGAATCATGGTTGGTGCGGCCGATGCGATCATCGCCGGCGGTACCGAGTCGATGAGCATGGTCCCAATCGGGGGCAACAAGGTCTCGCCGAATCCAACGCTCGTTGACAGCTACCCGGACGTCTATCTGAGCACCGGTCTCGTCGCCGAGAACCATGCACGCGAGGCGTCGATCTCCCGCGAGGAGCAGGACGCCTTCGCGCTGCGCAGCCACCAGCGCGCACTCGCCGCCATCGAGGCGGGCCGCTTCGCGGACGAGATCACACCGTTGACGTTTCACGTCATCGATTCAGGCGAGTCGCCCCTTAAAGGAGCCATCCGAGAGGTCACGTTCTCGCAGGACGAGGGCCCGCGCCGCGATACGTCGGCGGCCGCACTGGCCAAGCTGAGGCCGGCGTTTCACGTAGCCGGCACCGTCACAGCGGGCAACACATCCCAGACCAGCGACGGCGCCGCGGCGGTGCTGATCACCTCCGCTGCTTTTGCGAAGGAGCACGGGCTCCAGCCGCTGGCGCGATTCGTCACCTACGCGACGGCCGGGGTGGAGCCCGAACGCTTCGGCATCGGTCCGGTTCCGGCTATCCGCAAGGCGCTCAAGGCCGCCGGGCTGACGCTCGACGACATCGATCTCGTGGAGCTGAACGAAGCGTTCGCCGCACAGGTGCTGGCGTGCCTTCGCGAGCTCCCGATCGATCCGGAGAAGCTGAACGTCAACGGCGGCGCCATCGCGCTGGGCCATCCACTCGGATGCACCGGAGCAAAGCTGACGGCGACGCTGCTCTACGAGATGCGGCGGCGCGGCAGCCGCTATGGGCTGGTGTCGATGTGCGTTGGCGGCGGCATGGGAGCCGCCGGGATTTTCGAGCGACTGTAGGGGACGATGACGACAACTGCGCAGATTCGGAAGGGCGGTTCGTGGCTGATCGAGGACACGACGCCGGCAGACGTGTTCACGCCGGAGAAGCTGACCGACGAGCATCAGCTGATGGCGCGGACGGCCCAGGAGTTCGTGGACAACGAGGTACTGCCGGCCACCGAGCGCCTGGAGGCCAAGGATTGGGAGCTCGCGCGATCGCTTCTTCGTCGCGCGGCTGAACTGGGCCTCTTCGGCATCGCCGTCCCCGAGCAGTACGGCGGACTCGACCTCGACAAAGCCTCCTCCCTCGTCGTCGTCGAACGCCTTGCCCGCGCGGCGTCATTCGCGACGACGTTTGGAGGACAGGCGAATCTCTGCATCCTCCCGCTCGTGATGTTCGGCACCGACGCGCAGAAGGAGAAGTACTTGCCGCGGCTCGTCGCCGGCGAGATCGTCGGAGCGTATGCGCTGAGTGAATCGGGATCGGGATCGGATGCGCTGGCGGCGAAGACGCGTGCCGTCCGGCAGCCTGACGGAAGCTGGCTGCTCAATGGCGAGAAGATGTGGATCAGCAACGGCGGCTTCGCCGATCTGATCGTCGTCTTTGCCAAGGTGGACGGCGAGCAGTTCACGGCGTTTCTCGTCGAACGCACGTTTCCAGGCGTCAGCTCAGGCAAGGAAGAGCACAAGATGGGCCTCCATGGCTCGTCGACGACGCCGATCATTCTGCAGGATGCGCGGGTGCCCGCCGAGAACGTGCTGGGTGAGATCGGCAAGGGCCACAAGGTCGCGCTCAACACGCTGAACTACGGACGATTCAGTCTTGGTGCGATGTGCGCCGGCGGCTGCCGCGGGCTCATCTTTGATTCGGTCACGTACGCGAAGCAGCGCCGGCAGTTCGGCCAGCCGATTGCGTCGTTCGGCGCCATCAAGCACAAGCTGGGCGAGATGATCGCGCGGACGTATGCGGCCGAGAGCCTCTCGTACCGGACAGCCGGCCTGATCGATGAAGCGCTCACCGGCTCGCACGACGGCGCCATGCTCCCGCGAGTCTTCGAGGAGTACGCGATCGAGTCGTCTATCGCGAAGGTCCACTGCACCGAGATCCTCGACTACGTCCTCGACGAGAACGTGCAGATCCATGGCGGGAACGGCTTCGTAAAGGACTACACCGCCGAGCGGTACTACCGTGACGCCCGCGTGAACCGCATCTTCGAGGGAACCAACGAGATCAACCGGATGCTTATCCCGGGCATGCTGGCCCGGCGCGCCGTCAAGGGAGACCTGGCGCTCATTCCGGCCGCGAAGAAACTGCAGGACGAGCTGCTGACGCCATCGGCGCCCGGCACCAGTTTCGGCGACTCCTCCCCGCTCGGCGACGAGGCGAAGACGGTCGCGGCGTTCAAGAAGGTCGTGCTCATGGTGCTCGGAACCGCCATGCAGACCTACGGCGACAAACTGGCGGATCAGCAGGAGGTCCTCAGCTACATCGCCGACATCATCTCGGAGACTTACGCTTCTGAAAGTACGGTACTGCGAGCGAGCCAGGCGATCGCGACTGGTAATCGTTCCGCCGCCCTTCACGAGGCCGCGGCACGTGTCTACGTGAACGACTCGTCCCAGCGGCTCGAGGCCGCAGCGCGCAGCGCATTGGCCGGCATGGCCGAGGGCGACACGCTACGGACGCTTCTGGCCGCGCTGCGACGTGTCCTGAAAACCTCGCCGATCAACACGATCGTGCTGCGCCGGCAGCTGGCCGACGCCGCCATTCAAAAGGGAGGGTATATCCTGTAGGTAGTGCTCCCGAGGGTCTTCCCGGTCATTCTCCTTGGCGCCCTCGTCGCGGCGGGCTGCACGTCAGCTCCGACCGACGACGCCGCGTATCTCCAGAAAGTACAGGAGTGGCGCGTGCAGCGGGACAAGACCTGGAGCGAATCCACCGACCCGATTCCCGCCGAACGACGATCAGAACTACTGCCGCTGCCCTACTTCGCGCCGGACATCAGTTACGAGGTTCCGGCGGAGCTGCGCCTGTCCGAAACGCGTCCGGTCGTGGAACTGCCGACGTCCACCGGTGAGCTGCGCAAGATGCAGGTGGTCGGCACGCTCGAATTCACGCTGCGGGGTCAGAAGTTGAGCCTTGGAGCGCTCTCGCCGGCCGGCGAGCCGATCCGCTCGCTCTTCGTGCCGTTCGCGGACCTGACGACGGGCAAGGAGACCTATCAGGCAGGGCGATATCTCGACATCGATCCGACCGCCACTGGTCTTTACACCATCGACTTCAACTACGCCTACAACCCGACGTGCGCGTACAACAAGGCGTACTCGTGTCCATTTCCGCCACCCTCGAACCGGCTCAAGATTGAGGTGCGCGCGGGCGAGAAGGCTCCAGGCACTCCACACGAAGATAAGGAACAGAGGCGGAGGTCGTGAGCCGGGCGCTCCAGGCGATCGTCTTCGACTTCGACGGAGTCATCGCCAACAGCGAGCCTCTCCACCTCCGTGCCTTCCAGCAGGCGCTTGGCGAGGACGGCATCACGCTCACCGACAGAGAGTACTTTTCGCGCTATCTCGGCTACGACGACGTCGGCGTGTTCGAGGCGCTGGCGCGCGATCGCGGGCTCGCGATGTCAACTGACCAAATCGCGGCCCTGGTCACGCGCAAGGGACTTCGCCTGCAAGAGATGCTTCGCGCGGGCGAAGTGCTGTTTCGTGGCGCCGCCGATTTCATCCGCGAGGCGGCCACTGCCGTCCCGATCGCGATCGCATCAGGTGCGCTGCGCCACGAGATCGAGGAGATTCTCGGCGCAGCTGGACTGCGCAGCCACTTCGCGGCGATCGTCGCCTCAGGCGATACGCCCCAGAGCAAGCCGTCACCTGATCCGTACGCACTGGCGCTCCAGCTGCTGCAACGGGCTGATGGCACGATCACAGCGGACCGTTGCGTTGCCATCGAAGATTCCCGATGGGGTCTCGACTCAGCGCGTGGCGCCGGGCTGCGGTGCGTTGGCGTCACGAACAGCTATCCGGCGTCAGAGCTGACCTCGGCGGAGCTGGTCGTCGATGGCTTGCATACGCTGACAGTAGGAATGCTCGAACAACTGGTTGGGCGTCGTGAGAACGTCGGTGCATAAGGAGCTGGCGCAGGCGCTGTCGGCGGCCGCGAACGCGGCCGGGACGAGCCTTGCTCCGGCGGCGCTGCTGATCGCACGGATCGAATATCCGCGCCTCGACGTCGAAGCCTATGTCGCCAAACTCGACGCCCTGGGCGAGCTCGCGCGTCAGGCCGTCCAACGCCGGGTCGAGCGAACGTCCGACACCTCGCGGATGGCCTGCATCAAGGCGGTCAACGAGTGCTTGTTCGACGACCTCCACTTCGTCGGGAACCGGGATCGGTACGAGGATCCGCGCAACAGCTGCCTGAATGAAGTTCTCGACCGCCGCACGGGCATTCCCATTACGCTATGCGTCGTGTACATGGAGGTGGCGCGGCGGGCGGGGCTCCATATCGACGGCATCAACTTCCCCGGTCACTTTCTTGTGCGCTGCCCTGAAGTCGGGACCCGCGGAAGCAGCGGACAGATCATCGATCCTTTCCACGGGGGCGCTCTGCTGTCCGAGCAGGATTGCCGCCTGCTGCTGCAGCGTCAGGTCGGCAGCGAGGTCGCGTTCAGCAAGTCGTTGCTTGCGCCGACGACACGGATGCAGATCATCGTGCGCATGCTGATCAACCTGAAACGGATCTACGTGCACATGCGGTCGTTCCCGCAGGCGCGCGACGTCACGGAGCTGCTCCTGTCGCTCACGCCGTCGGCCCTGAGCGAGCTCCGCGACCGCGGACTGCTCGCCTACCACTTGAACGACGTGACTGGCGCTCTCCGTGATTTGCAGACGTATTTGAAGCTGTCATCCCTGAGTGAGCTGGACAAGGAATCCCGCGAGGAGCAGGAACAAATCTGGGAACACGTTAAAACCCTCCGGCGTCGGGTCGCTTCGCTGAATTGAGCGCAGGCGTATACGGGAACGACGCGGCGGCCCGTTCTTTGCTGTGACCCGAGCTGAGGAGACACGATGGTCCGAACCTTATTGAGTGCTACGGCGCTCGTCGCCGCCCTGGGTGGGGCCGCCGCCTCCGACAAACCGCTGTCTCAAGTACCTGAGAGATCACAGGCGCCTGAGAAGCCGCAGGTGCCGGAGAAACCGCAGGCGACGACGGCGAAGGCGGAGCTGAAGTCCGACCCGTCGGGGATCTACCTGTGCGAAGGCGTCAATCCTGACGGTCACAAGTACCGGGGGATCGTTCAGATCGCGTCGGTGCGCAACACCTTCCTCGTGAAGTGGACGCTCGCCGATGACGTGGAAGTCACCGGCGTTGGGATCCTGCAGGACGGCCGGCTGTCAGTGAGCTACTTCGGCGGAACGCCCGCTGTGGTCGTTTACAAGATCGACGCGGACAAGCTCGTTGGCGAGTGGACGATGGGCGGCACCGAAGGATCGGTGTACGCCGAGACGCTGACGCCCATGCCGGAGGGGATGCTCAGGCAGGCGCCTACAGCACCGCAATCGCCGCAGCCGCCAAGAGTCCGTCCGGGACGCCCCACGCCGATTCCGGGCACGAATCCGATCTAAGCACCGAGCAGGTGCGAACGCTCTGACGCGAAGGGTGCTGTCACCCTTCGCACCCGTCTCAGTTCGTATTCGCGATTTCCTGATACAAGAACGCCGACGCGATGATCCCGTTGTGGAAGTTCCCGAGATCGAGCTTCTCGTCAGGGGCGTGCGCGTTCTCGTCCGGCAGGCCGACGCCGAAGAGCACGCCGGGAATCCCGAGCTCACGCTGAAACGTGGCCATCACCGGTATCGAACCGCCCTCGCGGTTGAACACCGGGGTCTTGCCGAAGCCCTGCTCGATCGCGCGGCCGGCGGCGCGGACGAACTTGTTGTCGAACTCCGTCATCCACGGATTGCCGCCGTGCATGCGCGTGATCTTCAGCTCGACGGTCTTCGGGCAGATCTTCCGCAGGTACGCCTCGAAGAGATCGCCGATCTTCTGCGGGTCCTGATCCGGAACGAGCCGCATGCTGACCTTGGCCATCGCCGTCGCCGGCAGCACGGTCTTCGCGCCCTCGCCCGTAAATCCTGAACGGAGGCCGTTGACGTCGAACGTCGGACGCGCCCACACGCGTTCGAGCGTGCTGTAGCCGGACTCTCCAAACAGCTTCGGCGCGCCCAGCTCCTTGCGGTAGCGCGTCTCGTTGAACGGCAGCTTCTTCCACTCGGCGCGTTCCGCGTCGGTCAGGGGACGCACGTCGTCATAGAAGCCAGGAATCTTGATGCGGCCGCCGCGATCCTTCATCTGCGACAGCACGTGCGCCAGCACCATGGCCGGATTCGCGACCGCTCCGCCGAATGCGCCCGAGTGCAGATCCGATTTGGTGCCGCGAACGTCAATCTGGAAATAGGCGAGACCGCGCAGCGCGTAGCAGATCGAGGGGACGCCGCGATCGAACATCGGCGTATCGGAGATGACGACAACGTCGGCGCTCAGATCCTGCTTGTGATCGCGGACGAACTCGTCGAGGTGAACACTGCCGACTTCCTCTTCGCCCTCGACGAAGAACCTGATGTTGCACGGCAGACTTCCGCCCTGCTTAAGGTGCGCCTCGATGGCCTTGATGTGCATGAACACCTGGCCCTTGTCGTCGGCCGAGCCCCGCGCGTAGATCTCGCCGTCGCGCACCGTCGCCTCGAACGGCGGCGTCGTCCACAGCTCGACGGGATCGACCGGCTGCACATCGTAGTGCCCGTAGAACAGGATGGTCGGCTTGCCGGGCGCGTTCAGCCAGTCGGCGTAGACCACCGGGTTCCCCGGCGTCTCAAGGAGCTTGACGTTCTCCATGCCGGCCGCACGCAGGGCATCGGCAGTCCATTCAGCGGTCCGCCGAACATCGCCGGCATGCTCCGGCTGCGCGCTGATGCTCGGAATCGCGAGGTACTGCTTCAGCTCCTCGACGTAGCGGTCACGGTGGACGTTGATGTAATCGACGACGGCGTTCATGCGTCAATCATATTCCACAGGTCATCGCGCGCCCCGGCGCGTTTTTCCTGCTGCAGCTTCAGAAGATGCGCCTTGACGCTCTCCAGCGCGAGCGGCACGAGCGATTCCTTGAGCCCCGGATAGACGCGGGCAACGATGGCCTCAGGCGTACGCTCGCCGGCGCGCACGGCAGAGATGATCTGCTCCTCACGCTCGAGCCGGTGCGTCACGTAGTCGCGAAGCAGGCGCATCGGATCGTCGATGACGGGACCGTGCGCGGGCAGCATCCGGGCCGGGTTCAGCGCGATGATTCGTTCGAGCGAGGCAAGGTAGTCCGCAAGGTTCCCGCCGAGACGCGCGGGAATCCAGACGGACGATCCCTGGATCGCCATGTCGCCGCAGAACACGGTCCGTGACTGTTCGTGCCAGAAGCAGAGATGGTCCGGCGCGTGCCCGGGTGTGTGAATCGCGGTGAGCTCCGTGTCCCCGGCCGGCACGCGATCACCGTCGCCCAATGCGTCCCACGACACAGGCCACTTCGCATCACGTTCAGGCCACGGCATCTTTCTGAAGCGCGACACGCCAAAGCGCTGCTGCAGAACGGGCGCACCAGACGCATGGTCACCATGCCCGTGCGTGACCAGGACCTGCGCGAGG
>DATLLQ010000151.1:0-13129 GCA_035537775.1 Vicinamibacterales bacterium
CCGGCGACATCGTCGAGTACGTGACGCGCGAGATCGACTGGGTCAGGGGTCAGCTGCTGTAGCCAGCTCCTGCAGCCGTTTTTCGACGGAGGCGCGGCGAGCAGCCGCGCTCTCCTCGGTCCGGCCGAGCGCGGCATAGACCTCCGCAAGCCGGCTGTGCATTTCCGGCCGCGCCGTCGATGAGATCGACGCGCGCAGGAGGATGGCCGCCTCCTCGAGCCGTCCGGCCTTGATCAACGCATCGGACATCCGCAGCGGGCCCACACTGTCGCGCCGGATCGCGATCGCCTGCCTCCAGACGTCGATCGCGGCGTCGTATTCCCCCTTCGCCATGTGCTCCTCGGCCTGGAGCGTGAGCACCGCGGCGGTGCGCCGGCTTCGCTGATCCTCGACATCCTGTTCCCGCCGGCGCGCTGATTCCTCGAGGCGCTGCTGTCCCTCAGCGGTTCTGCCAGCCCGGATCAGCGCCTCGCCGAGCGCGTGCAGCGCCTGGTTGTTGCTCGAGTCGAGCGCCAGCGCACGTTCCAGCCCCGCAATCGCCTCCGTCGTGCGGCCCGCCGCCAGGTGCGCTTGTCCGAGCGCCGTCAGCGTTTCGGTGTCGAGCGGATCGAGCAGCAGCGACGTGACGAGCTCCGCGTAGCCAGCGTCCTCGCGTCCCTGCTCGACGTACGCCAGGCCGAGCGCCTTGTGCGCCAGCGCGTTGTTCGGGGTGAGCGTCACCCGCTGCTCGAGCAGGGCCACGCCCCGCTCGTAGTCCAGGTGCGCCTGAGCGAGCCTCGCGAGCTGGCCGTACAACTCACCCTTGCCGGCGAACAGGACAAGCCGATCAACGAGCGGAAGCAACGCGAGGTCAGACTCGTCGGTGCGCTGCCGCTTGGCCGATGTGAGATACAGACGCCAGCGCAGCGATGCGGAGTCCGGCAGCGCGGACATACCTGAGCGAAGCGCGGCCACGGCCTCTGGAAGCTCGCCGGAATCCTCGAGCGCACGCGCGAGCCCGAGCCAGCCCCGCTCATCGCGCGGATTCAGCCGCGTGGCATCGCGCAGGTGCTGCACGCTCTTCGCGGCGTCACCATTGATTCCGTAGGCCGTGCCAAGAATCCGATGTGCCTCTGATGAATCTGCGGCGCGTGCGACGGCGGCCTCGAGGCGTTCCAGCGCGGCATCCACCATGCCCTGGCGTAGTGCGGCGATACCCTGCGCCATCGGTTCGGAACGCGACGCACCGTCAGTGACCAGAGGATCGGCTGCTACCGCAGCGCGAAGCACCGTCAGAGCTTCCCCATACGCTCCGCGCTGGAGCAGCGAGAATCCGCGGATATAGGCCGGGGGCACAAATGCGATCGACGCGCCGGCGTCGTCGTCGATTGCCTGAATCGTCCTGAAAGGCGAATCGGCCCTCGACCGCTGACGGCGTACCAGCTCGCCCTCTACTCGCACCAGCGTTGCGAGCGCCTGTGCAAGCTGGGCCGCTGTCGTCGTGGACGCCCGGCGGACGACGAGTTGATAGGCGTTCTGAGGATCGTTGGGGTCGCGCAGCCACGCGGTCCGGTAGGCGGCAGCGGCTTCTGCCGGCCGCGCCATGCCCTGGTAAATCAGCCCTTTGTAGCGATGGAACGCGGCGCGCGCGGGATCGATCTGTATGTCGGCCTCGAACTCACGCAGCGCGTCGTCGAAACGGCTGCGCTCGAGGTAGAGCGACGCCAGAATCGTGTGCGCCTGCAGGGCAGCGGCAGTGTCAGTGCCCTTCGCGCGGGCGCGGAGCTGGCTCTCCGCGTTGCGGATCTCGCTGTCCCAGGCGGCAAGCGCCGCCGCCATCGTGTCCAGATGCGCGGTGAGCTGCGGACCTTCGTCCCCATAGGCTCCCCGCAGCGTCTGGTGGAACTGCACCAGCGCTTTCAGGAACGTGTCTCTCTGCGCGGCTGCCGGCGATGGCACGGCAATCGCTGCGACCAGCAACAGGAAGACGAGGCGGGGGACCCTCATGGTGGTGCTGAACCGGCTGCCGCCTCAACGCACGAACGGCGTCCGATTGATGATGCCCTTTCCCTGCTGAATGGTGACGACGTGATTGGCGGGGAGATTCTCGACAGCCTCCGTCGAACCGTCGGGCCATCGGATGTCGAGACGCTCGGCGTTCAGGCCGCGGCCGAGCCCGAAGTGCGCGCGCAGATCGTTCTGGGAAAGGTAGCTGGACCCGGACTGTACCTCGCGGACCTGCTTCAGCTTGCCGGCCGTGAGCGTCAGTCTCGTGCCGATGCCGCTGTGGTTGCTCTTCGTGCCGATCACTTTCACGAGCATGGCGTTGGCGGTGTTGCCGCCGTCGTTCAGCAGCAGATTGACCCGTTCGCCGTTGTTCGTGACGAGCAGATCGAGATCGCCATCATTGTCCACGTCGCCAGCAGCGAGCGCGCGGCCCACGCCTTCGATTCCAAATCCCGGACCGGACTGCTTCGTGACGTCCATGAAGCGTTCCCCGGCGTTGTGCAGCAGGAGCTTTCGCTGAGCAAACTTGCCGCCGGCCCGGACCTTTGCGACGTTGGCCATGACGTTCCCGTTGACGATCGAGATGTCGAGCCGCCCGTCGTTGTCGTAATCGAAGAAGACGACGCCGAAGCCGACGTAGGGCCGCGTCGCCGGTCCGACGCCGCTGCGGATTGTGGCGTCGGCGAACAGGTTGCCGCCCTGGTTCTGAAACAGGCTGTGCATCTCGGTTTCGTGATTGGTGACGATGAGGCCGAGCCGCCCGCTGTTCGAGTAATCGCCGAAGGCGGTGCCCATGCCGGCCCGCGCCTTGCCATCTGATGCCACGGCGACCCCGGCCAGGCCCGCGATCTCGGAGAACGATCCGTTCTTGTTATTGTGGAAGAGGAAGTTCGGCGTGCTGTCGTTGGCCACGAAGACGTCCGGCCAGCCGTCGTCGTCAATATCGCTGACGGCCACTCCGAGGCCGTTTCCGAGATAGGGAGCGACGCCGGCCTGCTTGCTGATGTCCTCGAAGGTGCCCTTGCCGGTGTTGCGGTAGAGCACGCTCGGCAGCGGGTCGTAGATGAGCGGATGGCAGTAGTCGCGGACGGCCGGCGGACCCGCGAACCCGCAGAACTGGTTCTTGTCCCGCGATTGACCCTTGTCCTTGTCGCGCGACAAGTCCACATAGTTGGTGACGAAGAGGTCGAGGTCGCCGTCCCGATCGATGTCGACGAAGGCGCAGCTCGTGCTCCACAGCGCCGAATCGGCGCCCCCGGCCTTGGGGACTTCGGCGAACCGCCCGTCGCCTGTATTGCGATACAGGACGTTCGGCCCGACGTTGGTGATGTAGAGGTCGATGAGCCCGTCGTTGTCGATATCGCCGGCGCACGCGCCCATTCCGTAGTCGCGGTGGCGGATGTTCGAGCGGGCCGTCACATCCTCGAAGGTTCCGTTGCGGCGGTTTCGATACAGCCGATGATGCGCGCGTTTGGCGACAGCCGGGTCGGCGAATGACCCTCCGTCGACGAGAAACACGTCGAGCCATCCGTCGTTGTCGAAGTCGAGGAAGAGCCCGCCGGGGCCCATGATTTCCGGGAAGAACTTCTCCGGGCTGGCGCCGCTGACGTGGACGAAATCGAGCCCGGCCGTACTGGCGACGTCACGAAACGATGATGTGGAGGGAGCGGGGCCCGGTGCCCGCTGGCGCGCAGCCGTGCCGATCCCGCCAATCGCCAGAATGGCGATAGCGATGCTTGCTACGAATGCCCGCCGAGGTGACGCCTTCCGTTCGTCGTGGAACGGTGCGCGTCGGAGCAGGGGAGCCACAACCGGCGGGATACTAACATGTTAAGTCCGCGTTAAGAGAACGTTAACCCGCTCGTTCATGGCATCCTTGGCCGTAGTGTGTCTTTCAGGAACCTCCAGATGAATACCCGCCTGGCGCTCATCGCGACGGCGCTTCTTGTCGCCGCCCTGGTGCCAGTGCGGTCCCAGGCCCCACAGGGTCAAACCATCCTGTTCCGCATCATCGTCGTCGAGTCTCCCGACGCGGCCCAGCGTGTCCGCGAGCAGCTGATCGCAGGCGAAAACTTCCCGGCTCTCGCGCAGCGGTTGTCGGTTGACGCGACGGGGCGCAACGGCGGCCTGATCGGTCCGGTCGCGATTACGGACTTGCGAGGCGAACTGCGCACTGCCCTCGAAGGGTTGCGCAGTGGCGAGTTGAGCGGTGTCGTGCGGGTGCCGACGGGCTTTGCGATCCTGAAGATTGTCCCTTCGGAAGAAGCCAGCGCTGGTGGCCAGTCCTCGACTGACTCCGGAATCATGGGAAGCGGTTTTGCGAACGCTCTGTCGGCCAGCGGCGGCGTGAAGTACGTGTTCGACATCTCCGGCTACATCGAAACGGTGCTGAGCCTCCGGCAGGTGCGCGGCCGGACGGACGCCGATGAAAACTTGCCCACACTGTGCGAGCTGCGCACGCAGCTGCTTACGTCGGCGCAGGGGCTCGTGGCGAAGACACTGGCGGGGACGGGCGGATCGACGGCCACGACGCCGATCGATCTGGCGGTGACCTACTTCCTGAAAGGTCAGCTGCACGCGTACGAAGGCAAGATGAAGGAGGCCATCGAGGCATTCGAACAAGGGCGGAGGATTGCCGTGTCGGACGCCAACGATCTGCTTCCCCAGATGGAACAGGCGCTCGGGGTCGCTCACCTCCACAAGGCGGAGATGGAGAACGGCTTTTTCCACGCCCCCGGTGAGCGCTGCCTGCTGTCCGATCACCTCACCGGCCAGTTGGGCAACAACGCCGACGTGGCGAAGGCGATCGAGTACTTCACGAGCTATCTGAAGGGAAACCCCGACGAGCTCGAAGTGCGCTGGCTGTTGAACGTTGCACACATGTTCCAGGGCACGTACCCGGACAAGGTGCCGAAGGCGCAGCTGATTCCACCTGACGCGTTCAAGTCCACCGAAGACGTCGGCCGGTTTGTTGATGTCTCCACGCAGTCCGGCCTCGAGTCGTTCTCGGCGTCTGGCGGAGTCATCGTGGACGACTTCGACAACGACGGGCGGTTCGACGTCGTGACGTCCAGCATCCTGAGCTGTGATGCGATGCGCCTGTTCAAGCGTGCCGGCAACGGACGGTTCGTCGATCAGGCGGAGAAGGCCGGTCTGCACACCCAGCTCGGCGGCCTGAACATGGTGCAGACCGACTACAACAACGACGGCAATCTCGACATCCTGGTGCTGCGTGGCGCGTGGGAAACGCCGCAGCGCAAGTCGCTTCTGCGCAACAACGGCGACGGAACGTTCACGGACGTGACGGCCGCGAGCGGGCTCATGAAGGTGTCCGGCACGCAGGCTGCCGTCTGGGTGGACATCGACAACGACGGCCGTCTCGATTTGTTTGTCGGGAACGAGAGCAGCCCGGCGCAGCTGTTCCGCAACAAGCCCGATGGGACGTTCGAGGACATCGCCGAGAAGGCTGGCGTGAACAAGAGCGCGTTCAGCAAGGGCGTGACGGCGGCCGATTACGACAACGACGGCTGGCAGGATCTCTACGTCTCGAACCTGGGCGGCACGAACTTCCTGTATCACAACAACCGGAACGGAACGTTCACCGAGCTCGGAGAAGGCGCCGGCGTTCCCGGTCCGGGACAGGGCTTTCCGACCTGGTTCTTCGACTACGACAACGACGGCTATCCAGACATCTTCGTCGGGTCGTTCGTGACGTCCGTTGATGAAGTCGCGCGGGCGTATCTCAAGATGCCGCGCAACGGCAACACGCTGAAGCTGTACCGGAACCTGGGGGATGGGAGCTTTCAGGACGTCACACGCCAGGTCGGTCTCGATCGCGTGATGATGGTGATGGGCGCGAATTTCGGCGACATCGACAACGACGGCTTCCTCGACCTGTACCTCGGCACCGGCAATCCGTCGTACGCGGCCATCGTTGGGAGCAAGCTGTTCAGAAACAAGGACGGGAAGTCGTTTGTCGATGTCACGAGCTCTTCGGGAACCGGAGAGCTGCACAAAGGCCATGGCGTGGCGTTTGCGGATCTCGATCACGATGGCGACGAGGAGATCGTGTTCAAGGTTGGCGGCGCAACGCCTGGAGATGCCCATGCCCTGCGGCTCTTCGAGAATCCCGGCCACCGCAACGACTGGCTGACGGTGAAGCTCGTCGGGGTCAAATCGAACCGCGCGGCGATTGGGGCGCGAATCATCGTCACGGTGGACGGCCCCTCCGGACGGCGGAGCTTTCACCGGACCGTGAGTCCCGGCGGATCGTTCGGCGCGTCGCCGCTGCAGCAGCATATCGGCCTCGGCTCGAACGCCCGCAACGTCGATGTCGAGGTCTGGTGGCCGACCAGCAATACGCGACAGCGCTTTTCGAACGTCGGCAAGAACCAGTTCATCGAGGTGACCGAGTTCGCCGACAATTACAAGCCGCTGCAGAGGGGCCCGCTGCCTCTGCGCGTGTCGAACGTCAATGGAACGTCCAAATAGTTATTGCGCCGGCCTGACGCTGGCGCTGTTGGCGGCGATGGCCATCTCAGTTGTCGCCCAGCAGCCTGTGCGTCATTCCATGAGCGGGATGGTGCTCAAGGTAGACGCCTCGCAAAAAAGCGTCGTCATTTCCCACGATGCGGTCTCCGGCGTGATGCCGGCGATGACGATGCCGTTCGAGGTTCGGGATGTGAAAGAGCTGAACGGCCTTGTGCCTGGCACGATTGTGTCGTTCACGCTCGTGCTCACAAAGGACGTCGGGTACATCGAGCGCGTCAAGACGATCCGCTACCAGAGCGTCGAGCAGGATCCGATAGCCGCACGGCGGTTGCGGTTGCTGGCGAATCTCACCGGCGGCGACAGGAAGACGCTGAGCATCGGCCAGGCCGTTCCTGATTTCACGCTGATCAATCAGAGCCGGCAGCCGGTGTCGTTGGCGCAGTTCAAGGGGAAAGTCGTCGGCGTGAATTTCATCTACACCAGCTGCGTGCTGCCGCAGTTCTGCTATCGCGTGGCGAACCACTTCGGCGTCGTGCGCGATCGATTCAAGGAACGCATGGGCCGTGACCTGGTGCTGCTGACGATCACGTTCGATCCGGCGCGCGACACGCCCGACGTGCTGGCGCAGTATGCGAAGCAGTGGAAAGCGGACGCGAAGACCTGGCACTTCATGACCGGCAATGCGGCGGATGTCGAGCGCGTGTGCGGTCTCTTCGGTGTGGACTTTTTCGCGGATGAAGGCCTGATGAGCCATTCGGTTCGCACCGCTGTCATCGACCGGCAAGGCGTCCTGGTTGCCAACATCGAGGGGAACCGGTACACGGCGGCACAGCTGGGCGACCTCGTGGAGACGGCTCTGAAACGGTAGTCGGTTAACAAAAGTTTTACGAAATCGCCCGCCAGCTGACCCTTCGGCTGGGCCGTTTTGCCACCCCGCCGGTTTATCCTTCTAGGCTGAGGAACGAACTGTCATGAGAGCAGGGAGACTGCTTGGCGTTTTCGCGGTTGCCGTGTGCGTCGTTGCGGCTGTTGGCGCGGCCGGATCCGACGTTGCGGATGCCATCGAACGCGGCGATCTGGCCGCGGCACGGGGGCTGATCCAGAAGGGTTCGGACGTCAACGCGGCGCAGAGCGACGGCGCCACCGGGCTGCACTGGGCCGTGTATCGCAACAGCGTCGAGGCTGTTGATCTGCTGGTGCGTGCGGGTGCGAAATCCGCAGCCAACCGCGAAGGCATGACGCCCCTGGCGATGGCCGCGCTGTATGGCAACCCGGCGATCGTCGATCGCCTGTTGAAGGCGGGAGCCGACTCGAAGGCGCTCGGTCCCAACGGCGAGACGATGGTGATGTTCGCCGCGCGCAACGGCAATCCCGAAAGCATCCGGCTGCTCGTGGAAGCTGGCGCGAACGTCAACGCACGCGAGCCGGTGCGCGGCACGACGGCGCTCATGTGGGCTGTCGAGCAGCGTCACCCCGAGGCGGTTGCCGTCCTGCTGAAAGCGGGCGCCGATCCCGCCGCGCGATCGGGTGGAGCAGGACTCCCGCGCAACTACATCGCGCCGCGCGTGAACACGCGCGCCGTCGAGGAAGCCCAGAAACGCCGGGAACGTGCAGCGGCTGCCGGCCGTACCTACGAAGAGCAGCTCGAGTTTGAGTATCAGAATGGCCAGGATCTCGGTGGGCCGCGCAACGCGTTTACGGCGAATCGCGCTGGCGGCGCTGGCGCCGCAGGGCAGCAGCCCGCGGGTGCCGCGCCGGCGGCCGGTGACGCTCCCGCAGCCGGCGCAACTCCCGCGGCTGAAGCTCCGGCGGCAGCAGCCGGTCGAGGCGGTGGACGCGGTGGAGCAGGCGGTGGTCGCGGTCGAGGGGCAGGTGGACGCGCAGGTGGCGGTGCAGCGGCGCAGGCAGCCGCCTCCGATGCTGGAGCCCCGGAGCCGGTTGAAGATGATGCGGAAGTCGTCGTGGCCGGCCTGGTGGGCGGCGGCGGCGGTGGATTGACGCCGCTGGCGTTCGCCGCGCGCGAGGGGGACATCGAATCCGCGAAGCTGCTCATCGCGGCGAAGGCCAACGTCAATCAGACGACCGAATACGGCTGGACGCCGCTCCTGGTTGCGGTGAACAACCGCAACTATCAGCTCGCGAAGCTGCTGGTGGAAAGCGGAGCCGATCCGAATCTCGCGAACAAGGGCGGCTGGACGCCGCTCTATCTCGCGACCGACAACCGCAACATCGAGGGCGGGGACTATCCGGTGCCGAAGCCGGACATGGACCACCTCGATCTGATCAAGCTGCTGCTCGAGAAGGGCGCTGACGTGAACGCGCGCGTGAGAGAGAACACGCTGACGCGCACGATCTTCACGATGCAGTGGTTCTACGAGAACGGTGCCTCGCCTTTCATCCGTGCCGCGCAGTCGAGCGATACGGTCCTGATGAAACTGCTGCTGGACCACAAGGCGGATCCGAAGGCGGTGACGGCGCAGGGCGATAACGCACTCACCGCAGCTGCTGGAATCGGCTGGGTTGACGGCGTCACCTACGAGCGCTCGCCCAAGGAGAACGTCGAAGCGGTGCGGATGCTGCTCGACCTCGGTCTCGATCCGAACTCGGCGAACCAGGAGGGGCGCACGCCGCTCATGGGTGCCGCGCTCAAGGGACGCACCGAGGTCATTCAGCTGCTCGTCGATCGCGGCGCGAAGCTGGACCAGCGCGATCGCGGCAGCCGCGACACGCACATCCCCGGTGCGACGATTGCCGGCCTGACCTGGCAGCCGCTCGACTACGCCGAGGGCCTCGTTCGCGTCGGCGTGCAGTCAGCAGTCGAACGTCCCGAGGCCGTCGCGCTGATTCGCAAGCTGATGACCGAACGCGGGATGAAAGTGCCCCCCGCAAATCGAACCATCAACTCGATTTGCGTAGTCGCCCTCTGCGACGGGCGGTAGTAGAATCGCGCGGCGATGAGGTCCGCCCTCTCACGCCGTCGTTTCAGCGCAGGCGGGGCCGTTCTTGCCGTTGCGGCCTGGATTGCAGCAGTTTCGCTGGCTGGCGCCCCTGAAAGGGGCGCCCTACGAGCGCAGGAGCCTGAACGCAGGGCACCCCTTTCATCCGATCGTAGAGCACCCCTTCCAGGGGTGCCTGCTCCTCCCGCCGACATCCAGAAGATCGTCAGCACGTACTGCATCACCTGCCATAACGATCGGCTGAAAACCGGCGGGCTTGCGCTCGATCGTCCCGAGCTCTCCAACGTCGCCGCCCACGCGGATGTGTGGGAGAAGGTGATTCGCAAGGTCCGCACCGGCATGATGCCGCCGGCCGGCGTGCCGCGTCCCAGTGCCGCCGAGCGCGATACGCTGCTGTCGTCTCTGAGCAGCACGCTCGACGAGGCGGCGCGGCTCTCGCCGAACCCGGGCCGTCCGCTCGTGCACAGGCTGAATCGTGCCGAGTACGCCAACGCCATTCGCGACCTGCTCGCGCTCGACATCGACGCGACCTCGCTCCTGCCGCCAGACGACTCGAGCGCGGGCTTCGACAACAACGCAGACGTGCTCGGCGTGTCGCCGGTGCTGCTCGAAAGCTACCTGACCGCCGCGGAACGAATCAGCGCGCTGGCGCTGGGCGCCCGCGACATCCCGCCGGCCGGAGAGATCTATCGCGTCCGGCAGGACGAGTCGCAGGATCGCCACGTCCCCGGGCTCCCGCTCGGCACGGTTGGCGGCATCCTGATCGACAGGACGCTGCCGCTCGACGGCGAATATCAGTTCCGCGTCACGCTCTTCCGCACCAACCTCGGGACCATGCGCGGGCTCGAGTACGAGCAACAACTGGAGATTTCGGTAGACGGTCAGCGCGTACACCTGGCGTCATTCGGCGGCGACAAGGAGATCATCTCGTCGAGCGACAACCCGACGACGACAGGTGATGCGGTGGACGGCCGGTTTACCGCACGCGTGCGCCTGACGGCGGGGCCGCACAAGATCGGCGTGGCGTTCCTGGAGAAGACGCACGCGTTGAATACGCGGCGCCTGCAGAACTACGTCCGGAGCTCGTCAGACACGATCGACTTCTCGGGCTATCCGCACATCGACGAGGTGATTCTCACCGGGCCCTTCAACGCGACGGGTGCCGCGAAAACGCCCAGCCGCGCGCGTCTGTTCGTCTGCCAGCCGGTTTCCAGCGCCGCTCCGACGAAGTCCCGACGTAGCTCGTCTGAGATTACTCCGAGCGAAGTCGGAAGCCCGGACACGATCGACCCGGGCGAAGTCGGATGTGCCCGACAGATCCTGGCGACGGTCGCACGGCGCGCGTACCGCGCCGATGTATCCGAGCCCGAGCTGGCCACGCTGATCGATTTCTTTCGCCAGGGCCGGCGCGACGGCGGCAGCTTCGACAGCGGGATCGATCTGGCGCTGCGCCGTGTGCTCGCCAGTCCGAAGTTCATCTTCCGCACCGAGCGCGATCCGGCGGGCGTGGCGGCCGGCGCGGCGTATCGTGTGTCCGATATTGACCTGGCCTCGCGGCTGTCGTTCTTCCTCTGGAGCAGCATTCCGGACGACGAGCTGCTGGACGGGGCATCGCGAGGCACGCTGAGCAAGGCGGCGACGTTCGAACGGCAGGTGCGGCGGATGCTGGCCGACCGTAAGGCCGACTCGCTCATCGACAACTTCCTCGGGCAGTGGCTGCAGTTGAGGAACCTGAAAGCCAAGCAGCCGAACTCGCACGAGTTCCCTGACTTCGACGACAACCTGCGGCAGGCGCTGCAGACGGAGATGGAGCTGTTCTTCAGCTCGATCATCCGTGAGGACCGCAGCGTTCTCGATCTGATGAACGCCGACTACACGTTCGTCAACGAACGGCTCGCGAAGCACTACGGGATCCCATACGTCTACGGCAGCCACTTCCGCCGCGTGACGCTTCCCGGCGAGATGCGCAAGGGACTGCTGGGCAAGGGCGCCGTCCTGCTCGTCACGTCGCACCCGCACCGCACGTCGCCAGTGCTCCGCGGCAAGTGGGTGCTCGAAAACATCCTCGGCGCGCCGCCGCCACCGCCACCGGACGTCGTCCCGCCGTTCCAGGAGGAGACGGAGGCGGCGAAGCCGGCTTCGGTCCGCGAGCGGCTCGAGGTGCACCGGCGCAATCCCGCGTGCGCCGGCTGCCATCGCATGATCGACCCGGCGGGCCTCGCGCTCGAGAACTTCGATGCGGTGGGGGCGTGGCGCGTGCGCGACGGTGGTACGCGCGGTACGCCTGTGGACGCCTCGGGCCAGCTCGTCGATGGAACGAAGGTCGATGGGGTGGTCGCCCTGCGTCAGGCGCTGATGCGCGACCCTGAAATCTTCGTCGCGACGGTCACCGAAAAGTTGCTGACCTACGCGCTCGGCCGCGGGCTGACGGCCTCCGACATGCCGGCGGTTCGGGCGATCGTGCGTGACGCGCGCCGCGACAACTACCGGTTTTCCTCGATAATCCTGGGGATCGTACGAAGCGCACCGTTTCAGATGCGCTCCTCGGAGAGGCCTAAGGCCTAGGGCCCAAGGCCCACGGGCTGTGCCAGGAAACAGGGTATCTTTGACCTGCTTGGGGCCTTCGGCCTTTGACCGTGGCCATCGAGTAAGGAGCGTCCGATGTTCGTGACGAAGAAAGCGCTTTCTCGCCGAACGATGCTGCGCGGGATGGGTGCTACGCTGGCCCTGCCGCTGCTGGATGCGATGGTTCCGGCGCTGACGGCCACCGTCAACACCGCGGGCGCTCCAACCAAACGGTTCGGCGCCATCTTCGTTCCGATGGGGGAGCGCCCCAGTCACTGGACGCCAGCCACCACCGGCGTCAACTTCGAGTTCAGCCCGATCCTCAAGCCGCTCGAGTCCTTCCGCGACGCGATCACCGTCGTCTCGAACGTCGATCGCCCGTCGGCGGGCACGCATGCCGTGAGCAGCGGCACCTGGCTGACCGGCAGCGCGCCGAAGCGCACGGAAGCCGAGGACTTCGTTGCCGGCACGTCGCTCGATCAGATCATCGCCGGCTCGATCGGCGCTGATACGGTGTTCCCCTCGCTCGAGATTGGAACCGAGGACCTGACCGGTTACGTCGGAGCCTGCGACGTCGGTTACAGCTGCGCCTACATGAACACGATTTCATGGAAGACGCCAACGACGCCGATGCCGCTGGAGACGAACCCGCGGGTGGTCTTCGAACGGTTGTTCGGACGCCCCGGCTCACCCGAGCAGCGCCTGCTTCGCATGCGCCAGAACCGCAGCATCCTCGACTCGGTGCAGGGCGACGTCAACGCGCTCGAACGCGGACTCGGCACACGCGACAAGGCGCGGCTCGACGAGTACCTCGCTCACGTGCGGGAGATCGAAGGGCGGATTCAGCGCGCAGAGCGCCAGGCGCAGACCCGACCCGACGCGCCGGACGCACCGATCGGCGTTCCCGAGACCTGGGAAGAGCACGCAACCGTCATGTTCGACCTGATGGCGCTCGCATGGGAGTCGGACCTCACGCGCGTCTTCTCGTTCATGCTCAATCGCGAAGCCAGCCAGCTCGTGTTCCCGAACCTCGCCTTCAACGAGCCGTGGCATCACGTTTCACATCATGGCAACGAAGCGGAGAAGCTGGCGCTCCTCGTGAAGCTGAACACCTGGCAGATCGAAGTCTT
>DATLLQ010000152.1:0-2585 GCA_035537775.1 Vicinamibacterales bacterium
ACGCGATGCTGCGGTTCGTTCTCGCGCCGTTCCGGCTCGTTGGCGGGGGAGCCCATCATGAACGTGCCTGCGGGCACGACCACCATCTCCGGGCAGTTGCGGCATTCCTTGAAGCTCTGACCAGGCTTCACGGCGGACGGCGTGCGGGTCGCCGGTTGCTGTGCGACCGGATGCACGACGGCCGCAAGCGTCATCAGCGCCAGGACGATCGTGATGCGCCGCATGATGTGGCTCGTCATGGCGCCACGCACGAGAAGTTCGCCGCGTCGTCGGTGCTGCCAGATCCCTTGTAGCGCGCGACCTGCGGATGCGGGCACAGCGGCCGCGACATCGCCCCGCCGGAGCCACCTGGCGAAGGCGGGCCGCCGCTTCGTCCGGCCGCACGTGTCGCGATGATCTGCGCGGGCGCTTCGCCCTTTTCGCGCCAGCGTTCGAGCGCGCCGAGGAAGTCGGCCTGGTCCGGTCCAACGCCGCCGCCGCAGTGTCCGACACCAGGCATCAGGAAGAGACGCATCCAGTCGTCCTGCTTCCCATTGAGCTTCTTATGCACGGCGTCGTAGTAGTTGATGGTGTTCTCGGGCGCGGGGCCGGGGTCGGCCCAGCCGTGATAGAGCAGGAGCTTTCCGCCGCGCGCCTTGAACTTTGCAAGATCTGGATCGTTGGCTTCGATGAAGCCGCCGTTCTTCAATGCCAGCGCAAGATCCGCTTCCAGGTTGAACGTCATCGGATCCCAGTTCGGATCCTGCCTCCCGACGTAGCGCGGTGTGTCCGCAAAGAGCGCATTGAGTGGAGCGCCGGGAGTCGGGATGCGCCAGCCGGACTCGAAGCCGGGCGATCGTCCTGGATAGACGAGCGCGCCGTCCTTTGTCGTCACCGCCTTGTACGCGCTGCGCGCGTTCTCGACCTGCGCGGGCGTCAGGCAATCCGGCGAGTCAGCTCCCGCCTTGCACGCCAGCACCGCCGGATCGAACTTGCACGCACGCGGTTCGCTGACGATGCCGTCCTTGACGCCATCTTTCTGATCGCACGCGTTCATGACGGCGTTGGCGAAGAGTGTGACCTTCTCCGGCGGAACGATGCGCGACGCGTTCTTCAGCATGTCCACCTGCAGCGAGACCTGCGAGACGTTCAGGTGCAGCATGTTGTAGACCGGTGCGCCGGCGATGATGGCGTCGAAGTCATCCGGGTAGCGCTGGGCCTGCATCATCCCTTGCCGTCCGCCGGTGGAGCATCCCTGGTAGTACGAGAGCTGAGGTGCGCGTCTGTAGAAGGCCTGCATGATCGCCTTCGACTGCACCGCCATCTCGTGCATCGCCCGGTAGCCGAAGTCGATCAGCTTCTCCGGGTGGCCTGGCGCGAACGACGCGTTCGCGCCCTTGTGGCCCGTGTCGTTGGAGGCCGTGGCGTAGCCGCGCCGAAGTCCCGTGGCCAGCGCGTCCCTGGAAAGAGTGCCGGCCCAGCCGCCGTTGCCCACCGCGAGGAACTTGCCGTTCCAGGTGTCCGTGGGCAGCCAGAGCTCCATCTCGATGTGTGAGTCGCTCGACGGCGTGAGCGTTGCTGCAACCTTGCAGTGAGCGGGCAGCGGCGCTGCCGGTCCGCCACGGCCCCGGCCGGTCGCCGACGCGGCGCTGCCGGCGGCGACGAATTCCACCGACGTGATCGTGGCCTGCGGCAGCGTGATCGTCTTGATCGCCTCGCACGACGGTTGCTGAAGAAACGCGGCCGCCGCCATCACCACGAGTGAGCTGACCATTGAGCGCCTCCTGCAGGCAGAGAATACGTCAATCCGTAGGGCACCCTTAAGTAGGGCACCCCTTTAAGTAGGGCACCCCTTGAGGGGTGCCCTACGCGGGATCTAAGCCGACCGATTCGAACGAGACTCCCGTGGGCAGGCCGACGTACTGTTCGGCGAGGCTCGTCATCGCCGCGCACGAGCTGGTGAGGTAGTCCAGGTCGGCGAGCTGGCGCTGATGATCGAACGCGGTTTCGTCCGGTGAGCGGTGCAGCGTCGACGTCATCCACCACGAGAATCGCTGCGCTTTCCAGACACGGCGCAGGCAGGTCTCGGAGTAATCGTTCAACCAGTCGGTCTGGCCCTTCTCGTAGAACGCTTTCAGCGCCCGAGCCAGCACCAGCACGTCCGAGGCGGCAAGGTTCAGCCCCTTCGCGCCGGTCGGCGGGACGATATGGGCGGCATCGCCGGCGAGGAACAGCTGGCCGTGGCGCATCGGCGACGCAACGAAGCTCCGCATCGGCGTCACGCTCTTCTGGATGATGCGGCCGACGTTCGGCTTCCACCCGTCGCGCGTCGTCATCCGCACGAGCATCTCGTCCCAGATTGCCTCGTCTGACCAGTTGTCGATCGATTCGTCGGGAGGCACCTGAAGGTACAGCCGTGTGATCTTCGGCGAGCGCATGCTGAAGAGCGCGAACCCGCGCTCGTGCAGTGTGTAGACGAGCTCCTCCGAGGAGGGGGCTGCCTCGGCGAGGATGCCCAGCCAGCCAAACTGATACTCGCGCTCGTAGAGAGTGAGGACGCCGTCGGGAATCGACGGCCGGCTCACGCCATGAAACCCGTCGCAGCC
>DATLLQ010000153.1:0-66677 GCA_035537775.1 Vicinamibacterales bacterium
CCCCTTCCGCCTCCGGTACCAGATCCACGCGGCGATCACCAACAGCGACACGACAACGAGAAGGACCGGGTCAGCCCACCCAAGATCCTCTTCAATCTCTGACCCATAGCCAACGCTGAAGTCCGGTATCTGCACGGCCACCCTCAGCGTTTCTTCGCCTTCCGCTTCCTGGTCACGGGTAGTTGGCCCTTGAGAAACCCAGAAGCTATAAACTGCCGCCAAACATGGAAGCGGCTCTCTTTGTAGCCCTGTTTATGGTCTTCTTGCCGTCACTCAGTTCCGACGCGATTCAAAAGGAACGAGCAGCGCGGGACCGTGATCTCGCCAGGTATAAGCACCACCCGGAAGCAAACCTCCTGAGACTCAACGACTAACCCACCTGACGCGGAGTATCTGCTGAAGCGCGCTCGTAGGACCTCGCAAATACTGCTTACTCCTCCCATCCCTGAGGCTGCAGAAACTGCGATCCGCGAGACGCCAAGGCGAAAGTCACTCAGGGTCGTAAGTCATTGACCCTATTAGCCTGAACGACTTGTAGCTTCACACATTTTCGCTTGACTTTCGCGCGGCACGTTTCTAGGATTAACCCCGGCTGTGACCTCCCCCGTCACCACCCCACTTCACGATTGGTTCATTCACAGCTTGCCCAGCCGCGGCGCGTAGACGCCACGGCGCGAAGGAGCCCGCATGCCTTTCGACGACCAGAAGGAACGTAACAAAGCCATCGACATCGCAGTCGGCCAGATCGAGAAGCAGTTTGGCAAAGGCTCGATCATGCGCCTCGGCCAGCGCAATTCAGTTGCGCCGATCGCCGCCATCTCCACCGGCGCGATCAGCATCGACTACGCGCTCGGAATCGGCGGACTGCCCCGCGGCCGCGTCACCGAGATTTTCGGCCCTGAGTCCTCCGGCAAGACCACGCTGGCGCTGCAGGTGATCGCCGAAGCGCAGAAGACGGGCGGCATGGCCGCTTTCGTCGATGCGGAGCACGCGCTCGACGCGCAATATGCGCAGAAGCTCGGCGTGGACCTCGAGAACCTCCTCGTCTCGCAGCCGGACAACGGCGAGCAGGCGCTCGAAATCGTCGAAGTGCTGATCCGCTCCAACAGCGTGGACGTCGTCGTCGTCGACTCCGTCGCGGCCCTGGTGCCCAAGGCGGAAATCGAGGGCGAGATGGGCGAGGCGCAGATGGGCCTTCAGGCGCGGCTGATGTCACAGGCGCTGCGCAAGCTCACCGGCGTGGTCTCGAAATCGAACACCACCCTCATCTTCATCAATCAGCTGCGCGAGAAGATCGGCGTCATGTTCGGCAACCCCGAAACCACCACGGGCGGCCGCGCGCTGAAGTTCTACGCCTCGGTACGCGTCGACATCCGGCGCATCGCCAGCATCAAGGATGGCGACCAGATCATTGGCGGCCGTACCCGCGTCAAGATCGTGAAGAACAAAGTGGCTCCGCCATTCCGCGAGGCGGAATTCGACGTGATGTATGGCGAGGGCATCTCGCGCGAAGGCGATCTGCTGGACCTCGCGGTCGAGAAGCGGATCGTCGAGAAGAGCGGAGCCTGGTTCGCCTATTCAGGCGAGCGCCTGGGCCAGGGCCGGGAAAACGCGAAACAGTTCCTGAAGGAAAACGTCGATGTCCGGCGCGCCATCGACGAGCGCGTGCGGAAGGAGCTGGGGCTGACCCGCGAATCAGCAGACGTCGTCGCTATCGCGTAGCCTACCGGCCTCGCTGAGGCGACTCGAATTCGTCGAGCGGGAGCAGGTAGCGGGACTCCGCTACCTGCCACCGGTCGTCCGACACCTGCCAGACGTCCTTCGATGGATAGCGGTAGCGCCGCTCTGTCGATACCGAAGCCCCCCGGCCATGCCGCGGCACGTCCTGCTTTTTGTTGGTCTTCTTGACGAGCTGAAGATTCGGCATTCCCACAGCAGAGGCAAGCACGACGCCAACTGCTGAGAACGGGGTTTTTCTAGCAAAACGGGGCGTGCCGCCCTACGGCTGAGGCACGTTTCAGGACAGCCGGGCTGTAATGAATACACACCCGCTTTGCTATACTCGAATGTCTCTTCGGCCTCCATTCCAGTCAACCGGGGCCAGGTAGCTCAGTTGGTAGAGCACCGCACTGAAAATGCGGGTGTCGCTGGTTCGATTCCGGCCCTGGCCACCAGCCTTCGCCTCGCCGGAGCTTCGCGGAGCGAGGCTTCGGCTGGGCAGGCCGAGCACGGTAAGTCTTCAGGAGTTTTTCACTTGAATCGAGTTCTTCCCGTCCTCCTCCTCCTACTCGTCGCAACCGGCTGCTCCCGCGAAGCGAAGAACGCTTCGACGCCGCCGCCGGAGTCCACCGAGCCGGCCGTGGTCAAGCCGGTTCCCGCGCAGCTCCCGGACGTCCTGGCTCGCGTGAACGGCGAGTCGGTCACGCGCAAGGAAATCGAAGAAGTCATCCAGAGCATCGAGAGCCGCGCAGGCGGCCCCCTCCCCGCCGAGCAGCGCGATCGGGTCTATCGCGATCTCATCGACCGTGCCGTCGGATACAAGCTGCTGATGCAGGAAGCCAAGGCACGGAAGGTCAACGTGTCGGATGCCGAGGTCGAAGCGAAGATCGACGAGGTCAGGAAGCAGTTCCCGACGGAGGAGCTCTTCAAGCAGGCGCTGGCCAGCAGGAGCCTGACACTGGATCGAATGAAGTCCGAGGCGCGGCAGGAGCTCGCGATCTTTCGCCTGATTGAAACCGAAATCTCGGGCAAGGTGGCGGTCAAGCCAGAGCAGATCGAAGACTTCTACAAGAAGAATCCGGATCAGTTCAAGGAGCCGGAACGAGTTCGCGCGAGCCACATCCTGATCAGCGTCCCTGAAAACGCGGACGCGACGGCGCGAGCGCAGGCAAAGACCAAGGCAGAAAAGGTCCTCAAGGACGTCAAGTCAGGCAAGGACTTCGCTGCCCTCGCGAAGCAGCATTCGCAGGATCCAGGCAGCGCGGTCAACGGCGGCGACCTGGGCTTCTTCCAGCAGGGGCAGATGGTCGGCCCCTTCAATGAGGTCGCGTTCAGCCTCAAGCCGGGAGCGACAAGCGAGCTCGTCGAGACACAGTTCGGCTACCACATCATCAGAGTGGTCGAGAAACAGCCAGGCCGCGCGGTGCCACTCGACGAAGTGCGCCCAAAACTCGAGCAGTATCTCCAGGGCCAGAACAAGGAGACGCAGACCGAGGCGTTCGTGAAGTCCCTTCGCGCGAAAGGGAAAGTCGAGATTCTCGTCTGAGGCCTCGTGAGCGACACCACCCGCCTCGACGTGTGGCTGGACGTCGCGTGTCTCTTCAAGACCCGCTCCGAAGCCAAGCGGGCGTGTGAGGGCGGCAAGGTCGACGTCAACGGCGGCCATGCGAAGCCAAACCGTGTGGTGAAAGAGGGCGATCGCGTCCGGATCAGCCGGGGCGCCGGCAGGTTCCAGGAGGTGATCGTCCGAATCATCCTCGAACAACACATCCGGAAGTCGGAGGCGCGCGCGCTCTACGACGACGTCACGCCCAAGCCAACGGCTGAGGAGGCCGAGATGCGCCGCCAGGAGCGCGCCTATCGCGCCGCCGCCGTGGCCGCGGGAACTCCCGACCGCCGCCGCCGCCGTCAGATCCGGCGGATGAAGGAGGGCGGTTGATGCCGCGCCCCTGCACTAAGATCAGCACGCTTGCCGCGTAACCAGGAAGTCATCCGCCAGTGGCGCCTGCTCCACGCGCTGGAATCGTCACGACACGGCGCCACGATTGACGCCCTCGCGTCGGAGCTCGAAGTCACGACGCGTACCATCCGCCGCGATCTTGCCGCGCTTCAGGAGGCTGGATTCGCCCTTTACGACGAGCGCGACGACAACGGCCGCGTGCACTGGCGAATCGATGGCCAGGCGCTCCACGGGCTCGAATCCGGATTCACGCTCCCGGAGCTCTGCGCGCTCTACCTGAGCCGCAACCTGCTCGAAGCAGTTGCCGGAACACCATTCCAGCGCGATCTCTCGAACGCATTCTCGCGGCTCGAGAAGATGCTCTCGCCGCGGATGCGGCAGTTTCTCGATCGCCTGCCGTCGGTACTCGCGGCAAAACCTGGACCGCGGGCGCGCGGCGGCGCCTCGTCCGCTGACGTCGTCGGACGGCTCCTTGAAGCCACGCTCCATTTCCGCGTGACGACGATGACGTATCACTCAGTGTCGAGTCGGCGCGTGAAGGAGTATCTGATTCACCCGCACCGGCTCGCCTTCGCGCAGGGCGGGCTGTACCTCCTCGCCTACGTCCCGGAATACACGTCGGTGCGGACGTTTGCCATTGACCGCGTCACGTCAGTCACTCTGGAAAAGCAGACCTTCACACCGCCGCAGGACGCTGGCGACGATGCGTTCGCAAATTCGCTCGGTGTAAACACCGGACCACCGGAACGCGTAGAACTTGAGTTTGCTGCCGACGTCGCCCCGTACGTACGCGCCCGGGTCTGGCACGCCTCGCAGGACGTCCGTGAGCACGGCGATGGCGGCATCAGGCTCACGATGAACGTCTGCCACGACTGGGCATTGCGGAGCTGGATCCTGGGTTGGGGTCCGTCCGCCCGCGTCGTGTCACCACCCCGGCTCGCACAGGCGATCCGCGCGGACCTGAAGGCCGCCGGCGCCAACTACTCCACATGAGAACTCGCGCCGTCCGCTTTACGGTCATCCTGGTCGCGCTGCTGCTGTTCCTGGCGGGACCGTCGTTCGTGCGTCTGTACACGGACTGGCTATGGTTCGGCGAACTCGGGTACCAGTCGGTGCTCGCGACGATGCTGCGGAGCCAGGGCACGCTCTTCACGATCGTCTTCGCCGGGATGTTCTTCTGGCTGGCGCTGAATTTCCGCCTGGCGGTGTCCTCGCTGACCGACACGCGCCCGATGTACACGACGCCGGAGGGGTTCCGCATCGCGCTTCCGGGACGCCGTCAGTTCGGCACCATTGCCAACGCCGTCGCCGGCCTCGTCGCGCTCCTCGCGGGGCTCTACGCCGCCAACGAATGGAACGTCTGGATGGCCTGGCGCCACGCTGTGCAATTCGGCCAGGTCGATCCGCTTCTGGGGCGCGACGTCGCGTTCTATGTGTTTTCCCTGCCGTTCCTGGAATTCGTCCGCTCGATCCTTCAGCTCGGGATCGTTGTCGCGGCGATCGCAACGGGCGCGCTGTATTTCCTCTCGGGCAGCCTGGTGTCGACCTTCCCCGCGACACTATCGCTCAGCTCCGCGGCACGTCGCCACCTTGGGCTCCTGGCAGCGGCGTTCCTGTTGACGCTCGCGTTCGGCGCCTGGCTGCGGCACGCTGAATACCTCGTGCCGCGTCCAGGCACGGGTGGAGCGACCTATACGGACGTGCACGCACGCATGCCGGCGGCGCTGCTGCTGATGGCCGTGTCCATTGCCGGTGCCGGACTCGCGCTGCTGCAGGCGTTTACACGGCGGAGCTGGCCGATTCCAGCGGCGATCGCCCTCTATCTGGTGGTGTCCGTCGGCGGCGGAGTCTACGCGTCGCTGCTGCAGCGGATCGTCGTCAGCCCCAACGAGCAGGCACGCGAAACGCCGTACATCCAGCACAACATCGAAGCCACGCGCCGGGCGTTCGCGCTCGATACCGTCGAAGAGCGGCAGATCTCCGGAGAGGCCCGTCTGTCCCGGGCGGACATCGATCGCAACACGGCCACTCTCCAGAACGTGCGGCTCTGGGACCATCAGCCGCTGCTCGCCACGTTCTCACAGCTTCAAGAGATCCGCACCTACTACGACTTCGCCAATATCGACAACGACCGGTACACGATCAACGGCGTGGTACGGCAGGTCATGCTCTCTGGCCGTGAGATCAACTCAAACGCTCTTCCCAACCGGACGTGGGTCAACGAGCGGCTGACGTTCACGCACGGCTACGGGCTCACGCTCGGTCCGGTCAACCAGGTCACGTCGCAGGGACTGCCCGTGCTGTTCATTCGCGATCTGCCGCCGGTGACGAGCGCCGGGCTGCAGGTCACCGAACCGAGCATCTATTTCGGCGAGCTGTCCAACGACTACGTCATCGTCAAGACGAACGCCCGCGAGTTCCACTACCCGACGGAAGAGGGCGATGCATCCACACGGTATGTGGGCAACGGCGGCGTGCCAATCGGCACCCTGTTGCGGAAGGTGCTGTTCGCGCTGCGGTTCGCGTCGACCGACATCATCCTGAGCGACGCCATCACGGCTGAGAGCCGGATCCTCTTCAACCGGCGAATCACCGATCGGGTTCGCTCACTGGCTGGCGACTTCCTCTCCTTCGATCGCGATCCGTACCTGATCCTGGTCGACGGGCGGCTGTACTGGCTCTACGACGCCTACACCACGAGCAGCCGCTATCCGTATGCCACTCGCGCGACCGAGCGGGTCAACTACATCCGGAACTCCGTGAAGTTCGTCATCGACGCGTACAACGGCACGACCACGGCGTATCTTGCAGACGAGCGCGACCCCGTCGCGGCGACGTATGCGCGGATCTTTCCTGGACTCTTCAAGCCGATGTCGGAGATGCCGGAGGGGTTCCGCCGTCACGTGCGGTATCCGGAAGACATCTTCGCCATCCAGTCGCAGATCTACGCGACGTATCACATGACTCAGCCCGCCACGTTCTACAAGCGCGAGGATCAGTGGGAGGTGCCAGTCATCGAGGAGTCCGTCGAGGGCGGGAGCGGCGCGATGCAGCCGTATTACACGATCATGCGCCTGCCTGGAGAGCCACAGGCGGAGTTCATCCAGATGCTGCCCTTCACTCCGCGCAGGAAGGACAACCTCGCCGCGTGGCTCGTGGCTCGCAGCGACGGCGAACACTACGGGCGGCTGGCCGTCTTCGAGTTTCCGAAACAGAGCCAGGTGTTCGGCCCGAAGCAGATCGTCGGCCGGATCAGCCAGGACCAGACCATCGCTCCTCAGATCACGCTCTGGAATCAGCAGGGCTCGCAGGTCATCTGGGGAACCATGATGGTCATCCCGATCGAAGAGTCGCTGATCTACGTGAGGCCGCTGTACCTGCAGGCGCAGGGCGGCCGCATCCCCGAGCTCACACGCGTCATCGTCGCCTACGAGGACCGCATCGTGATGGAACCGACGCTCGAAGCGTCGCTGGCCAGGCTCTTCGGCGGCAGCGGCCAGGCACCGCCGCCGTCAGCGGTTGGCGAGGACACAGCGCGAGCGGCGCCCGCGCCGGGGCCAGCGACGGCGTCAACGTCGGAGGCGCGGGATCTAGCCTCTGAAGCCCGCGCGCACTATGACCGCGCGACGGCCGCTCAGCGAGCCGGCGACTGGGCGAAGTACGGTGAAGAGATTCGCCTGCTGGGACAGGTGCTGGAGAGAATGAACGCGCGATGACTCCTGCTCGCGGCGTCCCCGGGTTCAGCTGGACGTCGATGGCTGGGAGACGGGCGCTTCGTTTGTGAGGAGCCAGGCCCTCAGCACTTCCGCGACGGTCCACGCCTGAGCCATGCAGCCGCGCGGCAGATACGGCGCCTCCGCGTCGAAGATCTCGCTCAGCGTTCCAACCCCCGCGTCGCTCAAATGCACCTCGAAACCTTCGAGGCATTTGCGCGCACCAGCCTTGTCATCGGGATACAGCTTGAGCCAGGCATCGACAAACGGACCGATCAGCCAGCCCCAGACCGTCCCCTGGTGATACGCGGCGTCACGCGAACGAAGGTCGCCGTAGTACTGGGCCTTGTAGTCGCGATGTCCCGGAGCGAGGGAGCGCAGGCCGAAGGGCGTCAGCAGGCGATCCTTGACGATCTGGAACACCGGCAGCCACCGGCTGCGGTCGAGCACCGGATGTTCGAGGGAGAACGCGAAGATCTGATTCGGGCGGCACGCGGGATCGTCTCCGCCTTCGCCGTCCACGACGTCGTACAGGTAGCCGCCCTCTCCGTACCAGAAGCGCCGGTTGAACGATTCACGCGCGCGCTCCGCGTACTCGTTCGCCTGGAGCGCCATCGGGTCCCCTTCTTCCCGCAGCCAGTCCGTCAGCAGACGCAGCGCGTTGTACCAGAGCGCATTGATCTCCACCGGCTTGCCGCGGCGTGGCGTGACCACCCAGTCGTCCACCTTCGCATCCATCCAGGTCAGCTGATAGCCCTCGGCGCCCTGGCGCAGAAGACCGTCTGCCGGATCGACGCCGATGCCGAAGTGCGTGCCCGCCACGTGGTGCTCGACGATCGATTTGAGCTTCGGCAGGAGCTGCCGCAGCGTCGAGCGGTCACCCGACGCCAACACGTAGCGATGGATGGCGTGGAAGAACCAGAGGGTCGCATCCGCTGTGTGGTACAGGCCCTCTTTGGTCCCCTCGGGAAACATGTTCGGAATCAACCCATCGCGCACGTAATGTCCGAACGTCCGCACGATGTAGCCGGCCTCCCGCTGCCGCCCGGTGCAGATCGCCAGGCCTTCGAGGCTGATCATCGTGTCGCGACCCCAATCCGTGAACCAGTGATAGCCGGCAACGACGGTGCGCACTTCGTCGCCCATCGCCCTCGCACGAGCGGCCTCCTCGACGCGGCCCGACGGCGTGATGATGAACTGATCCGCCGCCAGCACGAGCTCCGCTGGCATTCCCTCCGGCGGCACCCGGCGCGCGGATTCGACCAGGCGGGCACGACGCCGGAGCTCCGCGTACGGCAGATCCGTCGGACTCAGTGCGCCGATCGTTTCCCATGACTCAGTTGACGCGATCAGGGTTCCGGGCGTCTCGGGCGTGAGCACGAGCCGGAAGTAACCCGGACTCCACAAGTCGCCGCAGCATTCGTACCCGCGATGCTGCTCGAGGTCGTAGGCCAGCGACGAGATCAACTCGGGGATGACGGTGAACGCCTTCTCGTTCCCATGCACGAAAAGACGCAACGGAGGCGACTCACCGCCCGGGTGTACCTCGAAGCGATCGCCCAGGGCGTACACGCCATACGGGGCGCTCAGAGGATGGTTTACCGGAGCCTCGTGCAGCCGGAAGCCGATCATCGGGCGGAGCTCGAGTCGCACGGCCTCATGCGACAGCAGCGAGTATGAGATGTAGGTGGTGTTCTGCAGGTGCGGCATCAACACCCGCTTCTCGAAGCGAACGCCTTCGACGTCGTACTCCCAGACCGGCAGTCCCGCCTCGAGCCGGAATGACGCGAGATACTGCGAGCTGTCGAGCGACTTCCCGTCACTTGTAGCCTTCACGTGCTGGAGGGCGACGACCCGGCCGTCGCGAAACCGCAGCTGCTCCGACACGTAGTTGAGCATCATCGCCCGGCCGAACGGCGTCGGCAGTGCGGCGATCAGCAGGCCGTGAAAGCGTCTTGTCAGGGCCCCGGAGACGGTGCCGGAGGCGTAGCCGCCGAGACCGTTGGTGACGATCCATTCCTTCCACTCGAGCCCGTGCCGTCCCTCCTCGGTCGGCTCCCAGCGAATTCGCCGTGTCAGTTCAGCTTCAACCCGATCGATCACCGCCATACGTCACTCCGGCTCCAGCACGACGGCCGAATGTCCAGGGATCATCCAGCCACGCTCACCGACAACCTCGGGGGTCCCCATACCGCCGTACTTCGGATCCTCGCTCGACCAGCGCACGCGCCAGATGCAGCCATCCGGCGGCGCGACGAGCGGCTCGGGAAACGAGCCGGCGACCAGATCCGGCCCGAAGTTGACACACAGCAAACGCTCGTCACGCGGCGCATCCTCGGCGAAGCGAAGCACGAACGCTTCCGGCGCCAGCACCGCGCCATCCACGGCACCCGCCCGCTGTGCCGAAAAGCATTTCTCGCGGCGCCGAAGTGCTAGCAGATCCTGGTGGAGCTGGCGATGGCACTCGTTGCGCTCGTATTCCGCCCAGTCGAGCGTCGAGCGCCGGAACGTCTCGGGATCGTGCGGGACCGGCAGACGACGTTGTGTTTCCCCACTTGCCATGCTCGGGAATTGCGACATGAACTCGGCTCGGCCCTTCTGCACAGCGGCCGCAAGCTCCGGATTGTGGTCAGCGAAATAGAGGAACGGCGTAGACGCTCCGAACTCCTGGCCTTGAAAGAGCATCGGCGTGCCGGGCATCAGGAGAAACAGCGCGGTCATCGCGCGATAGCGCCCCGGTGATGTGCGCATGCGGATGCGCGAGCCGTCGCCCGAATTGGCAAGCTGGTCGTGGTTCTCGATGAAGTTGACGAACGTGGCCGGCTCGAGGCCGTCCGCGCGCGAGCCGCGAGGCTGCTTCTGCCAGTTATAGCGCTGCCCCTGAAACAGATAGCCGTACTTGGCGGCCGCGATGAACTCCTGGGGTGAGCCGCGTTGGTCGCTGAAGTACGCCTCACGCCGCCCTGTCAGCGCGACCGACGCGCTGTGATGGAAGTCGTCGTTCCAGAGAGCATCGAGCCCGTAGCCGCCCTCGAACAACGGGCGGACCAGACGGATGTGCTGCGGTTCGTTCTCGGCAATGAGCACGATCTGCCTGTCACCTGCCGCCGCCCGGGCCTCCCGCCCGATCAGTGCGATGATGTGCTCCTCGGACGTGTCATGGAGCGACTGCGTCGCATCCAGACGAAGTCCGTCGAGACGATACTCATCGATCCAGTACGCCGCATTGCTGCTGAAGAACTCCCGCACGGGCCCGGCGGTCGGACCGTCGAAGTTCAGGCCCTCACCCCAGTCGTTCGAGTGCGGGGCGAAATAGTCCTTCGCGAACCTGCCGAAGACACACCCATCAGGACCGAGATGGTTGTAGACGACGTCGAGAATGACCGCCAGCCCGTAGCGATGCGCGGCATCGACGAAGGCGCGGAAGTCGTCAGGCGTGCCGTACAGGCGCGTCGGCGCAAACGGGAATACGCCGTCGTATCCCCAGCCGAAACGTCCGGGAAACTCCGCCACCGGCATGACCTCGATCACCGTGATACCGGTTCGGGCAAGGAGCGGCAGCTTGCTGGCAGCGCTCAGCCATGTGCCCTGGCGCGTGAACGTGCCGACGTGCATCTCATAGACGACCTGACCGTGCATCGTCAGACCCGGAAGCTGCTGAAGCGCCCATGAGAACTGGGAGGGATCGACGACGGCTGATGGACCGAACGGGCCGTCCGGCTGCCAGCGCGACGCGGGGTCAGGCACCAGGTCTCCGTCAACCCGGTACCAGTAACGTGCGCCGGCGGTGGCTTCCTCCACGTACGCCGCCAGGTATCCCTGCGCTTCTCTGACGAGCGGAAATTCGTGGAGCCCCTCGTCCTCACGTTGAAGCACCAGTGAGATGGATGCGGGGGTGGGCGCCCAGACCCGGAAGTGAACCCCGCCCCCCGGTTGAGGTTCGGCGCCGGCTGGAAACCGTCTTGCCACTGAACTCATCAGTGACGTTGTGAACTCGGCTGTATGACGCGACATGGGTCAGACCTGTAGACCGCGCCAAGTAACTGCAGGGATGATGCCGGAACCGTATGCGACTGAAACTCACCATCGAGTACGCCGGGACCCGCTACAGCGGCTGGCAGATACAACAGAACGCGCGAACCATTCAGGGAGAAATCGAGCGTGCCATTTCCGGCGCATTGGGAGTCGCCGATTTCGAGTTGTACGGATCGGGCCGAACCGACGCGGGGGTTCACGCGCTGGCTCAGGTAGCCCACCTCGACATCGCGACCAACCTGCCGCCGGACACGCTGCGGCGCCGCATGAATGACGCGCTCCCGACTGACATCGTGATACTGCAGGTCGAGCGCGTGCGCCATCGGTTCCATGCCCGACACGACGCGGTGGCGCGAAGCTATCTCTATCAGGTCGCGCGGCGACGGACGGCGTTCGCCAAGCCGTTTGTCTGGTGGGTGAAAGATGAGTTGTCGATCGATTCCATGCGCGCCGCCGCCGCGGTCTTCGTCGGCTTTCACGACTTTCGCGCATTCTCAGACGACGACCCGGTTGAGAAATCGACGGAGGTGCTGGTGGACTCCCTGGAGATTCACGAAGACGAGGACCTGATCCTCTTCCACATCGAGGGCTCGCATTTCCTCTGGAAGATGGTTCGCCGGATTGTGGGCGTCCTCGTCGAGGTGGGCCTCGGCCGTCTCGAGCCCTCAGCCGTCGGCCCACTGTTTGCCGGGCGCAGCGGCGAGATCGCCCGCCTCACGGCGCCGGCGTCCGGCCTCTTTCTCGAGCGTGTGTATTACGAAGGCGACGCGCGCGACATGCCAGTGCGGCCGACGGTCGCGCTCCGGCGTGTCTAGCGGGCCCGCTCGAAAGGAGCCAGCCGTTCAGGCGTAATCGGAACGTAGATTCGCCCGCGCGGTCGCCCCTTCGCCGCATACACAGGGAAGCCGCGGTACTCGGCAACCTGTTCGAGGCCGGCGGTCTGAGCGGAAATCGACGGGCCCGCCATCACCCATTTCTCTCCGTTGAACTGAATGGACACGTTGTCGTAGCGGAACGGATTGCCGGACCTCCGTCGCGCCGGTCCGACGGGAGCGATGGTGTCGATGGCCTCCGGCACGGCCTGTCCCGTTGTGGACACCGGGCCCAACTCAGGCGTGTAGACGCCGATCGCGTCAATGGGCAACGGCAGATTGGTCGGCGCACCGGGGGCATTCGGGAGGACATAGCCACCGTCGAGACCGGTGCGGAGACTGCCTGGAAATGATGGAGGCGTACTGCCGGACGTCCCCGCCAGCTCGCCGGTGCGCCGCCGCTCGTACGGCTGCATCAGTCCCCGTCCGATCGGGACTAACACCTGGCTGAACGGCTCAATCGTCGTATCCACGTACAGCGGAATGCCGAGGAAGTTCCCGGTCCGGACCATGGTGTTGCCGTTGAAGAACACGACAGGGCCAGTCTGGTAGTAAAAGTCTCCGGCGAAGGTGATCGGTTCACCTTTGCGGTACCACAACTCGTTTGCAGCGTTGACGATTGGAGGATCGGACGGCCGATAGTTCACCTGCGCGAGGACCGGCGCCGACAGGAGCAACACAACCACTGCGGCAGCAGACTTCATCGCACTCTCCGTCTTCGTAGTGTCCGGCTTTAGCGTTTTTCGTAGTGTCCGGCTTTAGCCGGACCTACTGATAGGTGAGGCAAGGTGAGTGCCGGACTCAAACGCCGAGCTGGCTGTGAAGCGTCTCCCTGAACAGACGAAGCAGGTGCTGCCAGTGCCGCTCCGACGCGTCGTGGTCGTAGACGAGATGGCCGTTCACCGCGAAGCCGTGTTTCGCGCCCTTGTAGATCTCGATCGTGTAGTCCACTCCGGCGTCGGACAACGCGCGCTCGAGCCGGCGCTGCTGATCCGGGGAGAAGCTCGCATCGATCTCAGCGACGCCGATGTAGACGCGCGCCCGCATTCGGGGAGCGAGCAGATGCGCGCTGTCGGGCTTGTCGGTCGCCAGCGAACCACCATGAAACGAAGCGGCAGCGGCAACCCGATCCGGAAACGACCCGCACGCGCTCAGGGCGAACCCGCCGCCCATGCAATACCCGACGACGCCGATGCGGCCGGGCCGGACCGCGGGATGTGAATCAATCAACGTCATCACCGCGGCCGTATCGCGCATCACCATCGTGTCGGTGATTGAGCGAATCATGCCTTTGAAGCGATCGCGCTCGGGGCCTTCCGCAGCGACCTGCCTGGGATCGAACGGCGCATACGCACCGGACCGGTAGTACAGGTTGGGCACGACAACGACGTATCCCTGCGACGCCAGGCGTTGCGCCATGGATGCGAGGTCGGCCCTGATGCCGAAGGCATCCATATAGAGGATGACCGCTGGCCAGGGACCTGCCCCGAGCGTAGTCGAGGGGCCCTCCGGGGTCGCGATGTGACAGTCCATGCGGCCGTCGGCGGTGTCGATGTCAGCGCGCGTCACGGAAATGCAATACGGCCAGGGCCGCGCAATCGTTTATCCTGAGTACATCCATGGCGCAATCTGGCACTACAGACGAGCGCTCGCTCGAACGCGAGACGCTTGCCCGCGAGGTCGATCGCCGGCGCACCTTTGCGATCATCTCCCACCCTGACGCTGGCAAGACGACGCTCACTGAAAAGCTCCTGCTCTACGCCGGCGCGATCGAGCTGGCGGGGGCCGTTCGCGGCCGCAAGACCGGCCGCCACGCGACATCCGACTGGATGGAGATCGAGCAGCAGCGCGGCATCTCCATCAGCGCCGCGGCGCTCGAGTTCGAGCTGCAGGGCCACCATGTGACGCTGCTCGACACGCCCGGCCACCAGGACTTCAGCGAGGACACCTACCGCACGCTCCTCGCCGTCGACAGCGTGGTCATGGTGCTCGACGCAGCCAAGGGCATCGAAGCGCAGACGCTGAAGCTGTTCGAGGTGTGCCGCACGCGCCGGCTGCCGGTGCTCACGTTCATCAACAAGCTCGATCAGCCGTCCAAGGATCCATTCGAGCTGATGGACGAGATCGAACGTGTGCTCGGCGTGGCGGCGGCGCCGATGAACTGGCCGCTCGGCGACGGCGTCGATTTCCGCGGCGTCTACGACCTCCAGACGCACGCGCTGGTGCTCTACGAACGCCAGAAGAGCGGGACGCGGAACGAGCCCGTGGCCGTGACGAATCCAAGCGATCCGCGCGTCGGCGAGATGGTCGGCGAGCGTCGTCAGCGCGAGCTGATCGAGGCGGTCGAGATCATCTCCGGCGCCGGCACGCACTATGACGAGGCCGCCTACCGCGCGGAGCGGCTGACGCCGGTGTTCTTCGGCAGTGCGCTGAACGACTTCGGCGTCGAGCCGTTTCTCAAGGCGCTGCTCTCGCTCGCGCCGAGCCCGTCGCCGCGTCTCACGGAAACCGGCGATGATCTCGTCGAACCGACCGATCCCGACCTCTCGGGATTCGTGTTCAAGATCCAGGCGAACATGAACCCCCGCCACCGCGACCGCGTGGCGTTCTTCAGGATCTGCTCGGGCCGGCTGGCCAAAGACATGGCGGTGACCCACGAACGGAATGGGAACCCGCTGCGCCTTTCACGTGTCTACCGGTTTTTCGGACGCGACCGCGAGACCGTTCCCGAGGCCTATGCCGGCGATGTCGTCGGTCTCGTCAACCCGGGGCAGCTCGCGATCGGCGACACACTCTATGCGGGAAAGCCCGTGCGGTTTCCGCCGATCCCCCAGTTCCCCGCCGAGCGATTCGCCGCGCTGCGTCCGGGGGACGTGAGGCACAAGCGCTTCGACGAGGCGGTGAATCAGCTCGCCGAGGAAGGGCTCCTTCAGGTCTTCATGCCCAAGTCCGGCTTCCGCCACCCCATCGTCGGCGTGGTCGGCGCGCTGCAGTTCGACGTCATCTCCGCGCGGCTGCAGTCGGAGTACGGCATTCAGTGCACGGTGGATCAACTCCCGTACACGGCCGCGCGCTGGCCGGTGACTGCGGATGGAGAACCGGCAGCTGATTTGACGCTGCCGCTGTCAGGGGTTCAGCAGGTGAAGGACCGCCGCGAACGTGATGTGGTGCTGTTCGCGTCGGACTGGGAACTGCGCTACTGCGCGGATCGCAATCCGGGAGTGGAATTCAGGGCGTCGATGTAAGTGCGTTAACCACGAAGCTCACGAAGAGTTCGAAGAGCACGAAGCACTCTTTTGAGAAGAATTCTTCGTGTCCTTCGATCCCCTTCGTGTCCTTCGTGGTTAATCGGCGTTATTGCGGCGCGGGATTGGTCGCGTTCGCGCCGTTGCCATCGCGGTTCGCGGCGCCGCCGAAAATCCGTCGCCCGTCGTCGGTCGTGATCGTCGCCTGGCCAACGTTCATCGAATCCGGATTCTTCGCTCGCACGCCCGCGACGCTCACGTGCTCGCCGATCTTCAGCGTGTCCTTGCGCCAGCCCTGACGGAAGAGCGCGTTCGGCGGGCCGCCTTCGACCTTGTAGATGACCGTCTTCCCGCCCTCTTTCGTCTCAACGTGGGTGTAGATATGCGGGTTGGCCCAGTCGATTTTCTTGATCGTGCCGCTGAACTTGACCGGCTTGTTCACGTCGAACTCCGCCGAAATCGAGTGGTGCGCGGCGAGGGGCACCGCCATCGCGAGTGCCGCCACGACGAAAGCCCAAACCGTCCGTTTCATTAGATCCTCCAACCATGGTCCGGCTGACGCCGGACTCCGCTATGAACTAGTCGACGTTCTCCGGCCGCTTCCAGGGCGTAATCGCGCCCGAGAAGAGATTCTCGAGGTTGTTCTCCTCGCACGAGTATTCCATCAGCACGTCCGGGGCCGGCTTGATACGCCAGGTCCGGATGTTCATCCAGTCCCGAGTGTACGCCCTCGGATCGTGCACCGTCACCGTGTGCTCGATCGTGTTGGCGTCAGTCCGGCGGAAGGTGTTGGTCAGCTTCAACTGCTTGCTGTGCGGGTGACCGGCGGTATCGAGCTTCGTATAGCCGTTGAAGTTTGTCGTCTCGATGATCAGCGTGTCCCCGTCCCAACGTCCCTTCGACGTCCCGTTCCATGACTCGGGAATGTCGGCTGGCCATTTGAAGTCATCGCGGAGCGGGACCCAGGTGTGCCAGGTGTTCTGCTCGAACAGGAACGCGATCATGTCCGGCGTGTGCACGACCTGGACGCCGTGAGGCGAATTGATGTTGCGCGACAGCCCGAACGGCAGGCAGCTCCCGGCGTAGTCGCCGTTCTTGACCGGGTCGTACTCCTTCCACTCCTTCAGCCCCCATTCTGTGAACGGGAGGTCAAAGGCGCGCGGCGCGGTACCGCCAGTCGCGCGGGCCCTCGCATCGGGCAATGGCTCGCCCTGGCGATCGAACTTCAGCGGCTGCCGCGTCATGGGATCGAAAACGCCGCGACCAGCCATGTCCGCTGTGTACGGGTTGGCCCACAGACCGCTGAAATCAGGCTTCCCGTTCGCTAAACGAGGTGTTGGACCAGCTGGCGCCTGGGCCGCTGCACCGCCGCGACCGCGCGCGCCACCTCCACGGGCTGGTGCCTGCCCGCCCTGCTGCGCCGGCGCCGCACCCTCAGCCTGCCCGCGCTGCGCGATCGCCGTTGGCGTCCAGACTGCTGCGGCAAACACACCGACCGCCACGATGACCGACTTGACCCCGATACGCATTCAACTTTCCTCCGGCAGCGCCAATTCTAGGGCAAATTACGACCGCGCAGTAGGTGTGCCTTCTTCGCGCTCTTTATTGATCCTCGTGGCCTTCGTGATTACGAAGAGTTTCGTATTGACAACTACGAAAGACGTCGTAGACAATCGCCGCAATGACCTTCCGCCGCAAACCGACCGACGCCGAGCTCGCGATCCTGCGCGTCCTCTGGGCGCGCGGCCCCAGCACGGTCCGCGACGTGGCCGTGGAGATGGGCCGCGAGGGCTCCTACACGACGGTGCTGAAGATCCTGCAAATCATGGCGGACAAGGGTCTCGTCCGGCGCGACGAGAAGTCCCGGACACACGTCTACGAAGCGGCCGACTCGGAAGACACCACCCAGCGGCAGCTCGTCGGCGACCTGCTCAATCGCGCCTTCGACGGGGCCGCCGGCAAGCTGGTGCTGCGCGCGCTGGAAGACGGCAAGGTCACCCCTGACGAACTGGCGGAAATCCGCAAGCTGCTGAACAAGCGGTCGGGAGAACGGTCATGACCAGTTGGATCGACGTCGCCGGCTGGACGCTCGTCCATTTCGTGTGGCAAGGGGCGCTCATCGCACTCGTCGCAGCGCTGGCGCTGCGTCTGCTGCGCTCATCCCGCCCGCAGGTGCGTTACGTCGTCGCCTGCGCCGCGCTCGGCGTGATGCTCGCGGCCCCGATGATCACCGCGCTCGCGCTCACCAGCGCCCCGCGCGTTCCAATCGCCGACTCGATTCATGTCCTGCGCTCGCCACAGGGATCGGTGGTCGGTGTTGCGTTGACAACCCCGTGGTCGGCACCGCGCAGCACCAGTGGAGCCGCACCATCGGTCACCGAACTGAGACTGCCAGCTCCGGTGAACACCGAATCGCTGTTCTCTCTCCTCGTGACGTTCTGGATGGCAGGTGTGGCGATCCTGCTGTTGCGCCTGACCGCCGGATGCTGGCGAATCCGCCAGCTGCAGGCAATCGCGCGACTCGAGGAACCGTCCCGATGGCAGTCGCTGGCGGAGCAGATCGCGGTGCGGCTCGGGCTGCGACGCCGCTTCTCGGTTGTCGAATCGGCTCGCGTTGTGACACCGACGGTGATCGGCTGGCTGCAGCCGATCGTGCTGCTGCCGATTGCCGCAATGGCCGGCCTCTCACCGCGTCAGGTGGAAGCCATCCTCGCGCACGAGCTGGCACACATCCGGCGGCACGACTTTGTCATCAACTTCCTGCAGACGCTCGCCGAGACGGTCCTGTTCTATCACCCGGCGGTCTGGTGGATGTCGCGTCGCATCAGAACCGAGCGGGAACATTGCTGTGACGACGTCGCGGTGGCGATCAGCGGCGACGCAACGGAATACGCGGCAGCGCTCGCGGAGCTGGCGACATGGAGCCTCTCCCATCCAGCGCTGGCCATGGCCGCGACACACGGGCCCCTCGTCTCGCGCATCCGTCGCCTGCTGCGGATGCCAGACTCCGATCGCGGGCCCAGGCGCACCACGTTCGCCGTCGCCGCGGTACTGACGTCCGTCGTCGTGCTCGGCGCGGTCGGCACGATTCTCCGCGCGCAACCCATCCTTGGAGAGAAGGAGGCGTTCGGACCGCCGCAGGTCAACCGCCTGCTCGGATTCAATCTGTTCCCCGGACCCGTCCAGCTGCCAGGTGCGGACCCGGTTGGCGCGGCGGCGTGGCCGGTAAGGGTCGGCGGCGGTGAGCGCGAGCTGTTGATTCTGGGGCACACGGCCCGAGCCGTGATCCGCATGGCGTACGACATCGAGGGGATGCCCGTCGTCGGTGGCCCGCGCTGGATGGACGAGGAGACGTTCGACCTCACGATTCCAGCGGATCTCGCGATCACTGGTGGACTCGCAGATTCCGCGCAAGTGCAGGAGGCCCTTCAGCAAACGCTGGAGGGGAGGCTCGGACTGGTCACCCATCGCGAAACGCGGAAGTTCCCCGCGTACGCGCTCGTGCTGGCCAACGCCAACGGCCGGCTTGGCCCCTCGCTCAAACCATCAACCATCGACTGCGTTGCCAGTGGCTCGAACCCGCGCCCGAACCGGGATGCCGCGGAAGTGGGACCGGTGCTGCACGAGCGATTCCAGAGCGGCCGCTTCTGCGGCTTCGATGACACGTTCTTTGGCATCACCGCCGCGCGCGTAACCATGACCGAGTTCGCCCGCGAGTTTCACAGGCGCCACTATCCGATGCAGCCCGATCGGGAAGTCGTCGATCGTACCGGCCTGACTGGCTTCTACGATCTCGAGGTGCGGTTCGGCTTCCTGCCGCTCGCCGCGATCGGCCACGCACACTATCAGCTTGGAAGGCTGCTCCAGCCGTTCGGCATCCGCTCGTTCTCGACCGCACTGCCGGAACAACTCGGCTTGAAGCTGGTTGACACCACGATTTCCCGCGACGTGCTCGTTATCGATCAGATCAATCGCCCGTAGGGCGCCCTTTTAAGGGCGCCACAGGAGCAACAAATGACTCGGCTACTCGTGTATTCAGCGCTAGCTCTGTCTCTCGGCATCGCCATCGCGGCGCAATCACCGCCCGAGCGTTCATTCGATGTCGTCTCGGTGAAGCGCAACAACTCGGGTGGCGGAAGGACGTTGCGCAACAGTCCCGGCAATCTGAGCGCAATCAACGTGCCCATCAACCAACTCATTCAGATGGCGTTCCAGGTGCAGGATTTTCAGATCGTCGGCGCACCCGACTGGGCATCAACTGAAGGCTATGACGTTGAAGGCCGCTTCGACCCTTCGTCACTGCAGACGAACGTCACTCCGGGTCAACCGCCTATGTTCGGGATGATTAGAACCCTGCTGCGCGACCGGTTCGGCATGGTCGCACGCACCGAAACACGCGAGATGCCGGTGCTGGCGCTGAGGCTCGCCCGCTCCGATGGACGTCTCGGTCCACAGATCAAACAGTCGGAGGTTGATTGCGCCGCGTTGGCTGGTGCGCGCGGGCGTGGACCGGTCGATGGCCGCGGAGGCCCGCCTGAAGGGCGCGCAGGGGGCCCGCTCGACGGTCGCGGCGCGCCTCCCCCGCCAGGCACGCCGTTCAGTCTTGGCGAACGGCCTCAGTGCGGAGGCCGTGGCGGCTTCGGCCAGCTGCTGATCGGCGGGATGCCGATGGCGCAGTTCGCCCGTCAGCTGTCACAGCTGACGAGCCGGGTCGTGATCGATCGCACGGGATTGACCGGCGGCTACGACATCGACCTGAAGTTCACGCCGACGCCAGGTCAGCTTCCGCCAGGGCCGCCACCTCCCGGAGTCGAACTGCCGCCAATCGATCCGAACGGTCCCTCGCTCTTCGCGGCGCTCGAGGAACAACTGGGGCTGAAGCTCGACTCCGAGCGCGGCCCTGTCGACGTCGTCGTCATCGAGCGCCTCGAACGGCCAAGGGAGAACTAAGGAACTCCCAACTCCCAATTCCCAACTTCCAAGAAGTAGCCGGGAGCGTTTGGGAGTTGGGAGTTGGAGGTTGGGAGTTACTTCAGAATGAAGCGCTGCGCGCGGCGGTTCGTGACGATCTCCGCGGTGTAGAGGTTGCCCTTCGAGTCGGCCGCCATGTGATGAACGATGTCGAAGTCTCCAGGCTTCGGTCCGCGCATGCCGATCGATCCGATTGCCGTCATCGTCGCGCGATCGAAGATCACGACGCGCATCGGGCCGGAGTCGACGACGTAGAGATACTGCTGCTTCGCGTCGGGCGAGAAGGCGAAGCCGGCCGGTACCGGAACGACGTCGCTGCCGGCGTTGGTCAGGCGCACCTGCTTGAGGAACTTCCCTTCGCGCGTGAAAAGCTGGACGCGATTGTTGATGCGGTCGGCCAGGTAGACGACGCCGTCGCGTGAAACCTTGATCGCGTGCGGCAGGCCGAACTCCTGCGGCCCGTCCGGAGTAGTCTGCGGTTGCGGCGTCGCCGCGTTGGCCGCAAGGGTTGCCGGCGGCTGATTGCCGAAGGCGCCCCACATTCGCTTGAACTTGCCCGTCTCCGAGTCGAACACGATGATGCGCTTGTTGCCGTAGCCGTCGGCGGCGTAGACCTCCTTCGCGCCCGTGTCGACGAAGACATCGGTCGCCTGATGCACGTTGTCGGTGTCGAGATTGCCCTTGCTCTGCCCGCTCTTGCCGATCTGCATCACGAACTTCCCGGCCGTCGTGTACTTCAGGATCATGTCGTCGCTGACGCCCGGCGTCGTCGCCCGCGGCCAGCCGGCGCGCCCGCCGATCCAGACGAAGTTGTTGTCGTCGACGAAAATGCCGTGCTCACGGCCCGGCCAGGGCGAGCCGTCCGCCGGTGCGCCCCAGCTTGCCAGCAGCTTGCCGCTCTGATCGAACTCGAGCACCGGCGGCGCCGCGTTCGCGCGCTGCGCCTCGGGAATCGACTGCGGCACGTGCAGCACCCAGATGTGATCCTGCTTGTCGACCGAGATCGACGTCACCTCGCCGAGCACCCAGTTGTTCGGAATCGACGGCCAGTTGGGATCGACCTGAAACGACGGCGCGCGCGGCGGCGCCTGCGCGTGTATCAACGAGATTGAGGCCGCAAGCACGGCAGCGGCGGTCAGCAGGAGTGCGGTGCCAGTTCGGCGTGTGAGGAGCGGCATGCGTGCATTCTATAATCCGGCGCATGCAGAGGGTCATATTTGCCGCCGTGGCGCTTGCCGTCGCCGGATCCGTCAGCCTCGCGGCCCAGTGGCCGAAGTTTCAGGAACGCGGCGTGCCGCGGGACGCCAAGGGAGAGGTCCGGATCAACGCGGCGCCGCCGCGCGCGGCGGACGGAAAGCCCGATCTGTCCGGCCTGTGGATGCGCGCCGATCCCGAGCCGGTGCCGGCGCGTATCGCCGGCATCGTTGGCGAGCGGAACGTCGGCGAGCTGGACGGTAAGCCCGTCCCCTCCGGCCGGCCACCCGGAATCCCGGTGGAACCGCCCGTCTCACCGTTCCCACCGGACCCCAAGTCGCCGCCGGTTGCGAACTTCTTCGATCTTGGCAACAACATCAAAGGCGGTCTTCCGTTCACACCGTGGGCAGCCGGGATCCGCAAGGCGCGCGAATCTTCCGACGCGAAGGACAACCCCGACGCCAACTGCATGCCGATGGGCATCACGCAGTTCCACATGCAGCCGCAGCCCCGCGAGATCGTTCAGACACCGAAAGCCATCTACATCATCTACGAGGCGAACTACGGGCTTCGGACGATCTACACGGACGGCCGCAAGCTGCCGCCACAGGGTGAACCGCAGCCTTTCTGGTACGGCTATTCGATCGGCCGATGGGAAGGCAACACGCTCGTCGTCGAGACCAACAACCTTCGCGGAGCCGAAGACGGACCGTTCGATGGCTGGCTGGATGTCTGGGGCAGCCCCTACAGCCAGCAGGCGAAGTTCACCGAGCGCTTCCGGCGCCCGATATACGGCAAGCTGGAAATCGACATCACCGTCGAGGATCCCAAGTCGTACACGAAGCCGTTCACGGTGCGCATCAATCAGCGGCTGACGGTGGACGAAGAGATCATCGAGGCGATCTGCAACGAGAACCAGCAGTTCCGCCGTCGGGTGAAGATCGACTGACAACACCCGGTGTCCTGGCCGGCGGTATCACGACGAAGATGAACGCAAGATAAACAGGACGGCCGCATCTCAGAATCCGCGGCGTCATTGACAAACCGCGGATGCGGGCGAAACTACAACAGCGCCGCACCGGCGGCCTCGATCTCTCACAATTCAATTCGGTACGTCGCGCCCGCCGCTCACGTGCGGTCGCGTTTGCAGGGGAAAGTCGTGTCTGCAATCAACCGTCGTTCATTTCTCAAGGGTGCAGCCGCGACGGCGGCGCTGATGCCACTGCAGGCACTCCTCGCCCGGGCGGAAGGACTGTCGCAGGCCGGGAGTATCCGCGGGCTCCGCACTGCGGGCTACGGGCCGCTCGTTGATGCATTGGATGAAGCCACTGGGCTCCCGCTGCTGAAGCTGCCTGAAGGCTTCCGGTACGTCAGCTTCGGGTGGGCGGGCGATCGTCTCGCCGACGGGTGCATTACACCGGGCAAGCACGATGGGATGGGCGCGTTCGCGGCCGGGCCGGGGCTCGTGCGGCTGGTGCGCAATCACGAGACGGACAAGGGCGCGCCGTTCTGCGGCGTTTCATACGACGCGGATGCGCACGGCGGGACGACGACGCTCGAGTTCGACACGGAGGCTGGGCGCTTCGTCTCCGGGCGCGCCAGCCTCAGCGGAACCATGCGGAACTGCGCGGGCGGGGTGACACCGTGGGGCTCCTGGCTCACGTGCGAGGAAACCACCGACACGGCCGGTCTGCCGCATGGCTACGTCTTTGAGGTTCCGGCCCACGGTGCGGCTGCTCCGACGCCGATTCGGGACATGGGGCGGTTCTCCCATGAGGCGGTGGCGATCGATCCCATCACAGGCTACGTGTACGAAACGGAGGATCCAGGGGCGTCGGTCACGGGATTCTTCGGCGGGGGCCGCAACAAGGCAGGGTTCTACCGCTTCGAGCCTCGCGAACAGGGCCGACTGGCTGCCGGTGGCCGACTGTTCATGCTGACTGTAAGGAGCCGGCCGAAAGCAGATCTCGGTGCCGATTATGCGAACGGGACAACCTTCGACGTGGAGTGGATGCCTATCGCCAGACCCGATAATCCGGATCGCCGCTGTCCGGATGACTTCGTGTGGGCTCAGGGACGCAGCAAGGGCGCCGCGACGTTTGCGCGCCTGGAGGGTTGTTGGTACGGCAACGATCGAAAGATCTACATCGTCTCGACTGACGGCGGCCGGGGCCAGGGACAAATCTGGGTCTACGATCCGGCTGGCGAGACGATCTCGCTTCTCTTCCAGTCGCCGGGTAAGGACGTCCTCAACAAACCCGATCACATCACCGTCAGCCCGCGCGGCGGCCTGGTCCTCTGCGAGGACGGCGGCGGTGACGAGTTCCTGCACGGCCTGACGACGAATGGCGAGATCTTTCCGTTTGCGCTGAACAACGTCCGGCTCCGCGGCGAGCGGAATGGGATTACCGGCGACTTCACGGGATCGGAGTGGGCGGGCCCCTGCTACTCCCCCAACGGGCAATGGCTGTTTGCGAATATCTTTCATCCGGGTATCACGGTCGCCATCACCGGGCCCTGGCAGTCCGGCTCGTTGTGATGTGTCGGCAGTAGACCGGTTCCGGTAATGATCGACTGACGCAGCTCTTGAGCGAGGCGGGGCCAGCCGCGCTGACCCCGCCGTTGTTGCCTGCTCACGCCGCCACAGGAGGCTCCGATGCCGCCGGTGGTACCTCGCCCTCATCGCTCGCGGGCTTCGTCGCCCCCTTCCGTACCGGCGCGGGGTACTCGATGCGCCTGTTGCGCTTCCACACATCGCGCAGCGCAGAGTCTGACGCGAGGTGGTTCGCCACAATGACGTCGAGTTGACGCGTGGCCGCAAGCCCTCCGGCCATCGCCTCCTTGAGCCGTTTGCGCGCCGTCATCTGCTCGTCACGGCCCATCCCGCGATCGCGCACGGCCTTCTCGAGATTCCCGATCAGTGTGCCGAGATCTTCGAGGAACGCCGACGGCATCCCGTGCGCAACGAACTGCGCCGTCACGGCAGCCGCGTGTTTCGCGAACTGCCGCGCCGACGTCAGCAGGAGCGCATCGTTCGTTTCGCGTGGGACTACGAAGTGAGCCCTGAACTCCGAGTCCACGTCCGGCAGCACCTGGGCAGTCCTGCCGATCAACGTGAGCCGCTCGATCAGCGCATCGCGCGCCTCACGCTTTCTCGTCGCTCGCGCGGAGACGGTTGCCGACGCCGCCGCGAGATCATGTGCCTCGATCTCCCCGACGTGTGTCGCCACCGCCGTGAACGCCTTCGCCGCGAGGCTGGTGTCCGGGAACAGATGCCCGTAGCTCGCGCCGAAGTCCCGAACCCGCACGAGCATGTCGTATCGTCGTCTGTCGATGTCATACATGACTGTTTCCTCCTGGGCGTGCATCGTGACGCGGCGCAAATCAGGAGTCATGACAGCGTTATGAAAAAAGGTGACAGCCAGTCACAACGGATCCCAGAAGGGTGCTCCCTCGTCTGTTCAGAGCGGTTTCACGCTGGCAAACCGTGCCGACCTTGCAAACAGCCGCCCGGAAATCGTGCCGACACCACAGGCAGGTTTCACACAACCCCGGCGGCGTTGTGAAAAGGGCGACCGCGAGTTCAGTAGAAGACCGGCAGAGAATTCGTTGTGCAAATCGAAGCGCTGCAGGCCCGGACTGGCATGAAAAGACGGGACGCGGGGTCTGGAGGGGCGCCGCCCGGATTGAAATGAAGACTGCGCTCATCAGAACGAGCAAGCCGGATTTGCGTTGGCGTCGATGCGTCGGGTTGCGGCGGCCGGAATCAGCTGGACGGTGATCGTCCGCGCCTCGACGGACCCTTCGTTTCGCAAAACGTGCACGTGGTCCCCGCCCGCGTCCACGAACCCCATCCCGGCGGTGTAGACATGCGGCGTGCATGAGGGGTCGTCGCCTTCGTAGGCGGTTACAGTTCCGGCCGTCACTGTAATGAGACTGTGGCCGGGATGCGTGTGCCAGCCGGAGGTCCCCCCGGGGGCCCAGACGTTGCTCTGGACGTACAGGTCTGACGGGCCCTTCGTCTTCTGGAACGAGAGCCAGAGATCGCGGTGGAACTTGGTCGACTCCGGAGAGAACACAAGGTTGTTGGTGTCGATCTGGTCAAAGCGACCCAGCGCGAGGGTGGTACTCGAGAATCCGGACGCCGGCGTCGCCTGGACGTTTCCGACCATGACAGCGGCGCCCAGGATGGCCAGCCCAACAAGCACAACTCGAATCGAACGTGACGTCATCGTCTCCTCCATTGCCCCCGGTCGGGAGCCGAGTCGCACGATAGGCAGCGCTCGATCGACCGACAAGCCGCAAGCAGCGGCAACTGCGCGGAAATGCAGGCCTGCCGTGGAATGCCGTCGATTGCCGCACCACCCGGCGGACGCTACAATCGCGTCCCCGGACACGCCAGATCCGCGCATATGACCGGTCCTCCTTCCCAAGGCTCCTCACCCGTCGCTGATCGGCCCCCGGACGATCGGCTGGACTCCTGGAAAGAAATCGCCTCGTACATGAGGCGCGACGTCACGACCGTCCAGCGGTGGGAGAAGCGGGAAGGCATGCCGGTCCACCGGCACGTTCACGACAAGATCGGATCGGTCTACGCGTTCAAGACCGACCTCGATTCGTGGGCGCGAAATCGTCGCCTGCTCGTGGCCGAGTCAGACAGCCTTCCGGACGGTACCCGCGCGGCTGAATCTGCCTCCACTCCTGGCTCGTGGCGACGACGGTGGGTGGCAATGGCTGGGGCTGGCGCGTTCGTCCTTGCAGCGGTCGCGATCTGGTACTACCGGGCGCCCGGAGGCAGCACACCGGCGGATCCGCTGGCGGACGCCCGCTTTTCACCATTGACCGATTTCGACGGCATCGAACAGGCCGCGGCGATCTCGCGCGACGGACGGTTTGTCGCGTTTCTGTCCGATCGTGATGGGCGGATGGACGTCTGGGTCACACAGGTTGGCGTCGGCCAGTTCTACAACCTGACGCGCGGGAGTGTGCCGGGCCTGGTCAATCCTTCGGTTCGCTCACTCGCTTTTTCTCCCGATGGGAATTTCGTGACCTTCTGGGTTCGTCCGCCAGACGGTGCCAGTACAAAAGAGAAGGAGATCGGGGTGTGGGCTGTCCCAGTACTTGGCGGCCAGCCTCAGCTCTACCTCGAGGGTGTCGAGTTCGATTGGGCCTCGGACGGCACGCTCGTCTATCACACGGCCACCGATGGCGATCCGACCTTCGTCCGCTCGCCATCTCAGTCTCCGAGTGCGCGACAGATCTTTGCGGCTCCAAAAGATCTGCACGCGCACTTCCAACTGTGGTCTCCGGATCGAGAGTTCATCTATTTCGTTCAGGGAGTGCCGCGAGACCATGGAGATGTCTGGGACATCTGGCGTATCCGTCCAAATGGCGGAACACCCGAACGGATCACCCATCACGAATCGCGCGTCAGCCATCCGGTCTTCCTGAACTCGCGGACGCTGCTCTACCTCGCGGGCGACCCGGACGAGTCCGGGCCATGGATCCATAGCATCGATGTCGAAGAACGGACGCCGCGCCGGCTGACGACGGGACTCGATCGGTACACCTCCCTCGCTGGAAGCGCAGACGGCCGGCGGCTCGTCGCCACACTCGCCAACCCGAAAGGGAGCCTCTGGCAGGTGCCGATCGGGGCGCAGGGCGCGGACATGTCAGCCGCCCGGCGCATTGCGTTGAACACCGGAAAGGGATCGTCGCCAAGGCTCGGCGGCGACGTCCTCTTCTATGTTTCCTCGACAGGCAACGGCGACACGCTCTGGAGGCTGAATGGAGAGCGAGCCGCTGAACTCTGGAGCGCGCCTGAGGCCAGAGTGATCGGCGCGCCTGCGGTGACGCTGGACGGACGCCGCGTTGCGTTCGCTGTCAGACAGAAGGGCCAGAGACTGCTGTACGTGGCAAACGCCGACGGCACGGAAGCTCGCGTCCTCGCACACTCGCTCGAGCTGCAGGGTTCTCCGGCGTGGGCTCCGGACGGGCGCGTGGTGACCATCGCCGCAACCGTCAACGGCACGCCGCAGCTGTTCAACGTCCCCCTTGACGGCAGTGCACCCATGCCGTTGGTCCGCGAGTACTCACTCGATCCGGTGTGGGCGCCAGATGGCACGTTCGTCGCCTACTCAGGCCGTGACATCGGCACGACGTTCACGGTCAAGGCGGTGAAGCCGGATGGCAGCCCGCACGAGTTCCCTCCCCTGACGTTGACCCGCGGAGCCAGGCATCTCGCCATGATGCCGGGACGGAAACTACTGGTGCTCAAAGGCGACGTTCAGCACAAGAACCTCTGGCTCGTCGATCTCCAGACGGGCGCCGAGCGGCAGCTGACCGACCTGCCCTCTGACTTTGTCGTACGCGACTTCGACGTCACGCCCGGCGGAGACGGCGTCGTGCTCGAACGGGTGCAGGAACACTCGGATATCGTGCTGCTGGAGTTGCCGCAGCGACGTGAGTGACCACCTCATGGGACGGATGGTCTGCTTGCGATGACCGTTCCGCATCCATTGGCCCCTCCCCTTGCTCGCTAGCGTTCCGTAAGTGTTCTAACCCCCTAACGATGCGGGAGGGGAACGTTACGGAACTGGGGGTGGCATCAGTCGGGTTCTTTACAAATGTGCTAAGTGCTTCTATGGCAGAGCTTTGCACTGCAAGTTCTTACAGTAATATCGCCGTTACGTGCGAGTCCGAATCTTGAAGGCCCTCTCCGGGGTCATCGAGGGCCACCCCCTGAGTCAATACGTCCCCGGCCACATCTACGAAGTCACCGACGCCTTGGGGCTGCAACTGGCGGAAATGGGTGCGGCTATCGAAGTGCGATCCACCGATCCCATCGATGACATCGATCTGCCGCGACTGACAGGCGGCGTTCGCGTCGTTCCGCCTGACACAGCCAAGGACCGGCCCGAGAGACGCCGTCGAAAGCGCCGATGACACGTTGCCCCGCCGCATGAGTCGCCCCGCTGATTCGCTCTCGTTACACTCGAACGGCATCATCCAAACAGGAAATGTGGCCGAGATCACCTGCGCGCACTGCGGAAGCAAAGCGGAGCTAATGGTCATTCCCGAGGGGTGGAACGACGCGCCAGGAATGTTTGTGCTGGCGGTAACGTGCTCGGCGGGGTGCCCACGGATCACCACACGAGCAAGTGCGCAGCAGATGCACCACCTCACTGGATTACCGCTTACGGGTTGGGCAGCGTCGAGTCTGCCGCGGCGGTCGTGAGCCGGTTCCCTTGGCCTAATGCGTAAGCCAGTAGGTCCAGGAGACGGCGTAGAGGCGCGCGGTCGCTGCTCAGTTCCATGCTCACGCTTGATCGGGATTGTCGTGCTTGGCTAGGATCGGCCTGTTCAAGCCAATGCCGAACACCAACCGCCCCCTTCACTTCGTCTGCCCCAAGTGTCATCACGACGGCTGCATGCTCGTTGTGAAGAGTCTTACCGTGATGACGTGGACGTGCGAATACTGCGGCCATACGTGGGCTACGGATATGGAGTCGTTGCCGGCAGATGTTCGCGCTCGCGTGCCTGACGCTCTAGAACGCCGAAAGCCGCACCGCTAGCTCGTGGGATCGAGGCGCATCACCTACCAACCTCGGGCAACGTTCAGAAAAACGAAAGGCCGATCATCCCCGAAGGAAAATCGGCCTGAGTCGTTGATTTCATGGTCGGGGCGACTGGATTCGAACCAGCGACCTCTCGGTCCCGAACCGAGCGCTCTACCAGGCTGAGCCACGCCCCGACGAACCTTCAGTATACCGTGTGTGCTGTGAGTTGGGAGTTCGGGCTTTACAGGCTATAAATTCCCCATGCCGATCTACGAATACGAGTGCCGGGGCTGCCGCCATCAGTTCGAGCAGCTCGTGAGGACCGGCGACACGCCCGCGTGTCCGAAGTGCAAGAGCGGCGATCTCGAACGCCTGCTCTCGCACGTCGCCGTCAGCTCCGAGAACACGCGTCAGCTGAACTTCAACAAAGCGCGCCAGGCGGCCAAGAGAGTACAGAAAGACAAGGACGTGGCGCAGTGGGAGTACGAGAAGAAGCACCGCGAGGAAGGACACTGAGGTCTTACGAGCGAACCGGCTGATCGGTGAGCGGCAGCGCCTCCACGTAGCGAAGCGCGTCATGCGCCGTCATGTCAGGTTGAAGCGGTGTAATCGAGATGTAACCATCACGAACGGCCTGATAGTCCGACCGATCGTGCGGTTCCCACTCGTTGAGGCCTTCCTCGATCCAGTAGTACGGCCGCTCACGCGGGTCGAGACGCTTTGTCACCGATGTCACGTGATTCCTCTTCGCCTGCACCGTGACGCGAAAGCCCAGGTTCCCCCCGGCCGGCACGTTGATGTTCAGCAGCGTGAACTTCGGCATCCCGCGATCGAGCACGGCTTCGGCCACGATCGCCGCCGCACGAGCCGACGGCCCGAACTCCGAGGTGTCACCGATACGCGCGGCCGAGACGGCAATGCTCGGAATCGACAGCAGCGCCCCTTCGAGCGCCCCCGATACCGTTCCGGAATACGTCACATCGTCCCCGAGATTCCACCCCTTGTTGATGCCGGACACGATGAGGTCGGGCTTGTCCTTCAAAACATGGGTGATGGCGATATTGACGCAATCTGTCGGCGTCCCGTCGATCGCAAACACATTTGGGCTGATGGTCTCGATGCGCAACGGCCGGCGCAGAGTCAACGCATGGCCGATTGCACTCGCCTCCTGAATAGGGGCAACGACCGTAATGTCACCCAGAGGCCTCAGCGCATCCGCCAGGGCGCGAATGCCCTCCGCGTGCACGCCGTCATCATTGGTCACCAGGATCCTCATTGATCCAATCATCTCAATAAACCGCGCGGCGCGCATCGGCGGTTCGGCTCGCGAGTGCAAACCGTGCATCGGGATGCGCACCATCGAGGACCATTCGCGCGGCCAGCTCCCCTACGGCCGGGCCGTGCTTGAATCCGTGACCCGATCCGCCGCCGGCGATCCAGACGTTCTCGTGGTCCGGGTGTCGATCGATGATGAAATCGCCCGTGTCGGTGTTTTCGTAGGCACACACGCGCGTCTCGACCACCGGGGCACCGGCCAGCGCGGGAACGCGATGCGCCAGCCACGACCGGGCGCGTTCGAGGCTCGACGGATCGGGCACGCGGTTGTCGGAATCCGGATCGATCGGGCCGCCGTGCTCGTCGATGCCAACCTTGATTCCGCGTCCATCGACATCGGGCGTGCCGTAGATGCCTGCGGGAAAATCAATCCACGCCGGCATGTGCGCAGATGCAAAGCGCACGTCGCCGGCTGGTGTCCCGAAATACGCGACGACCTGGCGCGTGGGACGGATGCGATTCCGAAGCACGCGTGGAAACAGACCCGGCAACCATGCCCCGCACGCGAAGACGAATCGGTCGCCGTCAATCTTCCCGCCATCGCTCGAACGCACCGCGCGTACGATGGAAGACTCGGGTGTCTCGACACGCGCTGTTCGCGTCCTCACGCCGTTGCGTTCGAGGTCGCCCGCCAGCATGCGCACAGCGCGGCGAGCGGCGACGACGCCGCACTCGCGTTCCAGCAGCGCGATCTCGATGCCATCGGTATTGAAGATTGGAAAGCGGTTGCGGACGTCGGCGGGGGTGAGCGTGTCCGGTGGCATGCCGAGGCGCGTCAGCGTCTCGCGCGTCGCAGCCGTGTAAGCATCGGCTCCGGCGGCCATCCACAGCACTCCGGACTCGTACCAGAGCCCTTCCCCCTGCCCGAGACGACCGTGAAGCTCCCGCCAGGAGTCGCGCGATCGCCGGGCCATCTCTGAATAGATCGCGTCCGGGCCGTAGCCGCAGCGCACGATTCTGGTCTCGTCGCCTGAGCTCGACCGCGAATGTCCAGGCCCGTAGGCATCGACCAGCGTCACCGCTGCCCCTCGGGCATGCAGGTGATACGCGGTCCAGACGCCGAAGACACCTGAGCCGATCACAACGACGTGCATTTGGTAAGGGCCGACCTTCAGGTCGGCCTTTTAAGAGTCTATGCGGGGCCGCCGGCGGTCGCTTGGCTCATCGCGTACGATCAGAGAGCACATGCCGACACTGCAGGACCTTCTCACGGCGCGGACGCGTGCGGCAGCGCCGGAGCTGGTCGAGACGATCGACGGCGGTTCCACCGGCAAGCCGCGCGTCCGGTGCTACGCCTGCGGTCACTGCTGCCCGATCCCGGACGGCGCCATGGGGGTCTGCAAGGTCCGCTTCAACGACGGCGGGGCGCTTCGCGTGCCATGGGGATACGTCGCCGGAGTGCAGTGCGACCCGGTGGAAAAGAAGCCGTTCTTTCACGCGTATCCTGGCGCCCTCGCGTACAGCTTTGGCATGCTGGGCTGCGACCTGCATTGCAGCTACTGCCAGAACTGGGTCACGTCGCAGGCGCTGCGAGACCCTGACGCGTCGGCACCGCCGCGCGATACGACTCCTTCCGCCATGGTTCAGGATGCGCTGCGCCAGGGCGCGAAGATCATGGTCTCGACGTACAACGAGCCGCTCATCACGGCGGAGTGGGCGGTCGAGGTGTTCAAACACGCGCGAGAGCAGGGGCTCGTCACCGGCTTCGTCTCGAATGGCAACGGCACCACGCGAGTCCTGGAATACCTGCGGCCGTTGATCGATCTGTACAAGGTCGATCTCAAGAGCTTTGACGACAAGCACTACCGGGAGCTTGGCGGCCGCCTGCAGCCGATCCTCGACACGATCGCATGGCTCCATGCGTCAGGCGTGTGGGTCGAGATCGTGACGCTGCTCATCCCGGGCTTCAACGACAGCGAATCAGAACTGCGAGGCCTTACGCGATTCATCGCCGATGTCTCGCCGGATATTCCCTGGCACGTCACGGCCTTTCATCAGGATTACCGGATGATGGACGCCGCCAACACGACCCCGGCGATGCTCCACCATGCGGCCGATATCGGCCGGGATGCCGGTCTGCGTTTCGTCTACGCAGGGAACCTTCCGGGCCGCGTGGGCGATCTCGAGGACACGCGCTGCCACCAGTGCGGCGAGCGCCTGATCCACAGGTCCGGATACCTGATTCGGGACTACCGGGTCACCAGCAACGGTTGCTGCCCTGCCTGCGATACGCCGGTTCCGGGTCGTTGGAGCGCCACGTTTGAGAATCAGCGCACTTCCCTCCCCTTTCTGCCCGTCCGGTCCAGCCGCAGCGCGGTACGCGAAGGCGGGAGATAATCGTCTCAGTGCTCCTCGACACGCAGAATCGGCCGCTTCGCAATCTCCGTATCTCGGTCACGGATCGCTGCAACCTGCGCTGCAGCTACTGCATGCCCGAGCCGGACTACGTGTGGCTGCCGCGCGAAGACATCCTGCACTTCGAAGAGATCGAGCGCCTCGTGGACGTCTTCACGACGCTCGGCGTGGACAAGGTGCGGCTCACGGGTGGTGAACCGCTGCTCCGCCGCGACCTTCCCGATCTGATCCGGCGGCTGGCCGCGCGGCCGTCGATCCGGGACCTGGCGATGACGACCAACGGAGTGCTGCTGGCGCCGCAGGCTGCCGCCCTGCGCGAGGCGGGCCTCCACCGCCTGACGGTCAGTCTCGACACGCTGCGGCCTGATCGCTTCAGGAGCCTGACACGATTCGACGAGCTCGACCGCGTGCTCGAGGGAATCTCCGTCGCGGCGCCGATCTTTCCGGGACTCAAGCTGGATACGGTCGTCATCCGCGACGTCAATGACGACGAGCTCGTGGACCTGATCGAGTTCGCGCGCGGTCACGGCGGCGAAGTGCGATTCATCGAGTACATGGATGTGGGCGGAGCCACCCACTGGTCGATGCCTCGCGTCATCTCGCGGCGGGAAATGCTCGAGCGGCTCCAGGCGCATTACGGGCCGATCACTGAGGTCTATGAGTCATCGTCCGCTCCAGCCGACCGATACAAGCTCCCGGATGGGGCGGTCTTCGGGATCATCTCGTCGACCACCGAGCCGTTCTGTCATTCCTGCGATCGAAGCAGGCTGACCGCGGACGGGCTCTGGTATCTCTGCCTCTATGCCGCCCATGGCACCGACCTTCGTCGTCCTCTGCGCAGCGAGGCGACGGACGATCAGCTCGCGCAGCTGATCCGGGCGACGTGGGAAGTGCGAAGCGATCGTGGAGCCGAAGAGCGCCTGTCGGCAAGGGACCGATCGCCGCTCATTCCGGTTGACCGTCTCAAGCGCGACCCGCACCTGGAGATGCACACGCGCGGAGGCTAGCGGATGGCACCCGTGAAAGGGGTGCCCTACTTGCAGTGCTCGTCGAACGCCGCAGTCAGCCGCGTGGCAATCGACGCGGCGTCCCGGTTCTCGATGTCCCGCCGTTCCATCATGAACACGAGCTTGCCGTCCTGAAGCAGCCCGATCGAGGGCGACGACGGCGGATAGGGCGCGAAGTATTGTCGCGCGCGATCGGTTGCCTCGACGTCGCCGCCGGCGAAGACGGTCGCGGCAACATCCGGCGTGCGCGCGTGCTGCAGGGCGAGCGCGATGCCCGGGCGTGCCTTGCCCGCGGCGCAGCCGCAGACGGAATTCACGACGATCATCACCGTGCCGTCACTACGCACGGCGTCGTCAACCTGTTCGGGTGTCCGGAGTTCCTTGACGCCAAGACGCGTCAGCTCCGCGCGCATCGGCGCGATGAAGGGTTCGGGATACGGCATCCCCCGATTGTATCGAATACCGCTAGGCGGGAGCCGCGGCAGGGGTCAGCGTCTCGAAGAACGCCTCGACGTAAGCCGGATTGAAGCGTCCGGCATGTGTATCCTCGACGATGAACTTGATCGCTTCGTCACGGCTGAGCGCAGCGCGATAGGGCCGCTGCGACGTCAACGCGTCGTAGACGTCGACGATGCCGACAATCTGGGCGAGGAGAGGGACCTGATCGCCCTTCAGTCCACCTGGATAGCCACTGCCGTCGATGCGCTCGTGGTGGCTGAGGATGATCGGCCGGACGGTGCGCAGCGACTGCAGCGGCGCGCACATCGTGTCGCCGATCTCCGGATGCCGGCGCATCAGCGCAAATTCCTCCGCCGTCAGCGGTCCAGGCTTCAGCAGCACCGAGTCGGGCACGCCCACCTTCCCGATGTCATGCAGGTAGCCGCCACGGTGAAGCGCGTGAAGGTCTTCGTCGCCAAGCCCGAGCATGCGCCCGAGGTTCACCGCTGTACGCGAGAGGCGCTCACAGTGCCCGTTCGTGTACGGGTCTCGCGCCTCAATCGTGAGAGCCAGGGCGACGAAGGCCGACTCTGCGGAGTCCAGTGCGTCGATCAGCTGCTTGACGCGTGACAGGGAGCGCACGCGGGCGCGCAGTTCGTGGGGATGGACCGGTTTCGAGAGGTATTCGTCGGCGCCCGCCTCGATGCCGTTGATTCGATCGGCCAATTCCGTCTGTCCGGACACCAGCACGATCGGCGTCAGCCGCGTCTCGGGATCGGCCTTCAGCCGGCGGCAGACCTCGAGACCGTCCATGACCGGCATGGCAACGTCGAGGAGGACGACGTCGGGACGCTGCCGATGAACCGCAGCCAGTGCGGATGCACCATCGGAGGCCACGGCCACGTCGTGACCGTCAGCGCTGAGGACGCGATGGAAGAGCGAGCGGACGCTCTCGCGGTCGTCGGCGACGAGCACACGGGTGCGCCGCGACCCGGCGGTCGAATCGTTCACCGGCACGTCTTCAACACGCAGCGCGGCCGGCGGGACAGGGGGAAAGACGTGCCACTGCTTTCCATATCGGCAGGGTGGAAAGCCCCTGTAGCTGAAACGTGACGGCCCCGTGCCTCAGGCGGCAAAACTGAGAAGGGGTACGATTCCGAATCGTGACCGACGTCCTCACGCTCGATCCCCGCCGGCCCGATCCCGCCGGCATCGCGCGCGCGGCCGCCATCCTGCGCGCTGGAGGGCTGGTCGTGTTTCCCACGGAGACCGTCTACGGCCTTGGCGCGCATGCGCTAGATCCCGTCGCCATCGAGCGAGTCTTCTCTGCCAAGGGCCGGCCGGCCGAGGATCCGCTCATCGTGCACGTCCACGACGTCAACCAGATTGGGCCGCTCACCGTGGATGTTCCGCCCGCTGTCGCCGCGCTGGCAGCACGCTTCTGGCCGGGACCGCTGACGCTGGTGCTGCACCGATCGAGCGCGGTTCCCACGCTGGTCACCGCCGGCCTGGGGACCGTGGCGATTCGCGTTCCAGCTCATCCCATTGCCCATGCATTGATCAAAGCCGCGGCCGTTCCGATCGCAGCTCCCAGCGCGAACCTGTTCTCACGTCCCAGCCCGACGAGAGCCGAGCACGTGCTTCAGGATCTGGACGGACGTGTGGACCTGATCATCGACGGCGGTCCGACCGAGGTTGGCGTGGAAAGCACGGTGCTCGATCTCACCGAGGCGGTTCCCACAATTCTGCGACCCGGTGCCGTAACTCTCGAGATGATTCGTGGCGTCCTGCCGGATGCGCGAATGCGCCATGCAGTCGAGCGCCATCCAGTCGAGCAGGGTGCAGCCGGGCATGGCGCAGCACCAATGAAGTCTCCCGGCCTGCTCGCGAAGCACTACTCCCCTCGCGCCCCGCTCACGCTCTACGAAGGCTCGAACTCCGGGATGACGGCGCGCATATCGGCCGACGCGGCTGAGGCGCTCGCCCGTGGGCAGCGCGTCGGGCTTCTCGTGGCCACAGAAGATCGGATTGCTCTCGCCTCGTCAGCTGCGTTGCGTATCGAGCGGGTAGGCAGTGAAAGCGAACCATCCACAGTTGCGGCCAACCTCTATAACGCGCTCCGCGTACTCGACGCTGATGGCGCCGACCTGATCCTTGCGCGCTCGTTCCAGGACGCGTCAGGGATTGGCGTGGCCATCGGCGATCGGCTTCGCCGTGCCGCCGGCCGAATCATCCGCGTGGACTGATCGGCACATGAATTGCCCTTGAAATCTTCAAGGAGTCACCGATGAAGTTCAACAAGGTGAACCCGTTCTACACGCAGCGAGGCCGGCTGACGCCGGACGACATCGCCCGCGAGCGGATGCGCCAGGCAGAGGTGTCGGGCCGCTCTCGAGTCAGGGAGAAGATGACGGCGAAGAGTCGACATCCCGACGAACGGGGAGCCAGCCGTCCTCGAAGCGCGCCCGAAGAATGAGGTTGATCACCTGCCCGTAGCTTCGGATGCCCTCTTCGACGCGGTTGGCGCGTAAATAGCGGTCGTACACACGCCAGCTCGCGTTGCGAAGGAACGGGAGTTGTCCGCTCTGAAGCCGGTCGGTAATCGCCTGGACATCCTGGCGCGGCCCTTCGGCTACCGCGTCCCAGAGCTGCTTCCGCTCTTCAGGCGTCACCTCCACGCCGACCAGCCAGTAGAGGCTTAGCCAGCCACTGTACTGAGCAGGAACACCCGCGCCGATGCAGGTCAGGAAGCCAACGAAGTTCGCTTCGGACTCGTCCGCGAATCCGGCGAGGTGGGCCCACTCGTGCGCGGCGACGAACGTCCGTTCGAGCGGCAGGAGATCGGGATTCGCCAGCACTTCCAGCGCGAACGGATCGACCATGCCATCCACGGTCGTCCAGCGGAAATACGCACCATAAATCGAAGACTTAAGCCGGCCCGGCACCGCAGTGGCAGTCCCCAGCAGGCGGTCCTGAACAAGCCCGTATGCCTTGACCAGGTCCTTGTCGAATCGCGGATCCGGCTCCCATCCGATGCGATGGGCTTCGGCGTAGAGGCCATTCATGCGTCTGATCGCCTCGAACCCGAGCTTCAGGACCTGCTCGCTCGTCGGCGGAGACGGCTCCAACGCCAGTCGATCTGACATCGCCACCCGGCGGTAGTTGAGCCCCCAGATACCCAGGAAGACGAGATAAACGATCGCCGCGAACGTCGTCACCGAGAGCAGCAGGGCCCCGACCGGACGAACGCTCCGCTCAACCCGCGCGCGCGACACGGCGAGCGCGACGGCCATGAACAGGACGATAGCCGGCAGGACCGTGAGCGGGTCGAAGAAGGCAAACGGCACGAGATTCGAGACAGGCGTGACGACGGCCTGGATTGCCGGGTACACCGTCGTCGAGTAGTACCGCTCGACGGTCTCCGGGCGGATCGGCGCCAACGCCGCGACCAGCGCGCAGAGGATGACGAAGCCCTTGACGATCTGGCCGGCCACGAGAACGATTATGACCGCGATGGAATATCCTTCGCGCACAGGAGACGCCGATGGTCTTTCGCGCGGTGACCCTTGTGGTGCTGCTTGTGCTCGGCGCCACCGACGCCTTCGCTCAGCAAGGGGCACGCCCCAATCGCAAGAGTGGCAGCATCGCCGGCCGCATCATCCATTCCGACGGCGCAGCGGCTGAGGGCGCGCGGGTGGCGGTGTATGCCATCCGCGACGGGGCTCCCGCGGCCATTGCCGGCACCGCGGTCAGCGCCTATGACGGACGTTATGAAGTCCTCGGGCTCCCCGCGGGTGAATTCGTCGTCGGCGTCACACCGCAGCGCATTCGCGGCTTCGGCGGCGACTCACGCCGATTGACCACGAAGCCGGTCGAGACGCTGTATCCGGGCACCACGGACCGCATGAAGGCGCAGCGGATCGTGGTCTTCGAGGGAGTTCCCACGGAAGGGATCGACGTCTGGCTCGAACCGGAGGCGCGGCGCTATTCGATCAGCGGTCGCGTGTTCTGGCCTGACGGGCTCTCGCCGCAGAATGTCGTGATCGAGTACGGCGGCCCCGACGTTCCTCAGGGGCTGTGGTACGTGAAGGATCCCGGCGGCTTGTTCACCGTGGAGGGCGCGTCGCGTGGCCGGTATGTGCTCCTGGCGCGCGGCGAGACAAGCAAGGGCCCGCTGATCGGCATCGTCTCGACCGACGTTGCGAACGATTCGGTGCAGGACGTACGCCTGACCCTCCGGCAACCCGGGTCAATCGAGGGGCGCGTCGTCGTGGAGGGCCGGGCTGGCGCAGACGTGCTCAGCTTGCGACTGACCGCTACGCAAACGATGCTCAAACTGTCGCCGCTCTATCCGGTCGAGGAGTCGGCGCTCGACGCGATCAACCGATTCACGCTGTCGAACCTGCTCGGCGAATACACACTCTCGGCAAGCGGGCTTCCACCAGGGTGGCGCGTGCGTCGCATTACGCGCGGGGGCGCGGTGCTTCCCGGCAATCGAATTCTGGTTCTGCCGGGCGAACGTGTCACTGGTATCGAGGTCATCGTCGGCAACGGACCTTGACCAGCTCAGCCGCACGAATGACCGGCACCTGACTTGCTGTGAAGGACGTCTTCGTGCGCCGCACACTCCTCGTCACCGCCGCGTCCCTCGCCGTGATCCTCACGGTGCTCACGGCGTGGGCGATCCGTTCTGCTCCGCGGCTTCGCGACCGGGTGGTCGAGGCGATCAACGCCAGGTTCGAGAGCCAGGTGTCGCTCGGGTCTCTCGACGCGGACATGTTTCCAAAGCCCCGCGCCGCCGGACGCACGCTGACACTTCGTCATAACGGGCGGACCGATGTTCCACCTCTCATCACCATCGACTCCTTCGAGACGACGGCGCCGATCGTCGGGCTGATGCGAACGCCGGTGCACCTCGAGACGGTGAAGATCGGCGGCCTCTCGGTACGCATGCCGCCGGGCGGCTTGCGTTCCGGCGACCCCTCGACGGACGAACCTCACGTACCCCACGCCGAGCGCCCGTCGCCGCTGCTCATCGATCGCATCGAGTCACGTACTGCCCGCCTCGAGATTCATTCGAAGCGCCCTGGACGATTGCCGCGGGTCTGGGACATCCAGAACATGGTGATGACCGACTTCGGATCGGCAGCAGGCTCGCCGTTCACCGCCGGTCTGATCAACCCGGTGCCGCGCGGCGTCATCGACACGACGGGTTCGTTCGGCCCGTGGCACGCGGATGAACCAGGCCTCACGCCGGTGAGCGGGAACTACATCTTCCAGAACGCCGACATGAACGTGATCAAGGGCCTCGGCGGCACGCTGTCGTCCTCCGGCACGTATCGCGGCGTGCTGGAACGGCTCGAGGTGGAGGGCACCACCGAGATGCCGGATTTCTCTCTCGATCTTGCCGGGCAGACAGTTCCTCTCAACACGAAATTCAAGGCCGTGGTGGACGGCACCAACGGGGACACGATTCTCGAGCGCGTTGAAGCGCTGCTGAACAAGTCGGTCATCGTCGCCACCGGCTCCGTCGTTCGCACTCAGGAGGCAAGAGGCCGCCACATCGATCTCCAGGTGACACTCGATGGCGCGCGACTCGAAGACCTCATGCAGCTGGCTGTGAAGTCGGAGAAGCCGCCAATCACCGGGCAGGTCGATCTGCTCACGCACATGGTGCTGCCGGCCGGCCAGGAGGACGTGGTCGATCGACTCCAGCTCGACGGCGCGTTTCAGCTGGCTCAGGCGCGCTTCACGAATGTGGATGTGCAACGGAAGATCACGACACTGAGCCGTCGCGGACGCGGCGAGGAAAGCGATGAGGGCGCCGAACGTGAGCGCGTGGTCTCGAACCTGCGCGGCCGGTTCACGCTGAAGAACGGCACCCTGACATTCAGGGAACTGACGTTCGCCGTTCCCGGATCGGTCGTACAGCTGCGCGGTGCGTACAACCTCCGCAGCGAGGCGATGAACTTCCGGGGCGAGCTGCTGACCGACGCCACGTTGTCGGACATGACGAGCGGCGTGAAGTCGCTGCTGGCCAGGCTCGCGCAGCCGTTCTTCAGGCGAAAGGGCGGCGGGTCTCGCGTGCCAATCAGGATTTCCGGGCCGCGCACCAAGCCCGAGTTTGGACTGGACCTTGGCCGCGTGTTTTAGGCTCGCGGCTCTGTTCCTTCTGCTGCTTGTTCCGCAACCAGCCGCGGCGTACTCCGTGCTCGCGCACGAAACGGTCGTTGACACCGCTTGGGATGACAGGCTGGTCCCGCTCCTCCGTCAGCGATTCCCCAACACGACGGCCGCGGACCTCCAGCGCGCCCGCGCGTTTGCGTACGGCGGTTCGGTCGTCCAGGACCTTGGCTACTACCCTTTCGGCAACAAGCTCTTCACCGACCTCGTGCACTACGTGCGCTCGGGCGATTTCGTCGAGGCGCTTCTTCGAGAAGCCCGAACAGTTGACGAACTGGCATTCGCGCTCGGCGCCGCCGCGCACTATGTGTCGGACAACATCGGCCATCCGGTCGCCATCAACAAGTCGGTTCCGCTGATTCACCCCAAGCTCAGAGCGAAGTTCGGCGACGAGGTGATCTACGCGGATGATCCGAAGCGTCACGTCATGGTGGAGTTTGCCTTCGACGTCGTGCAAACGGCATCCGGCGCCTACCTCCCAGACGCCCACCGCGAGCACATCGGGTTCGAGCTGTCGCTGCCCGTGCTCGAGCGTGCCTTCAACGCCACCTACGGCATCGACTTCAGGCAGCTGTTCGGCGACCCGGACATGGCGATTGGAACGTTCCGCTATGCCGTGAGCCAGCTGATTCCGGAGATGACGAGAGTCGCCTGGAAACACAAGCAGGACGAGATCCGCAAGCTGACGCCGGTCGTCCAGCAGAACGCGTTCCTGTATTCGTTCACGCGCCGTGAGTACGAACAGGCATACGGTACCAAGTACAGGAGTCCTGGCCTCTTCGCACGATTCCTTGGATTGCTAGCGCGAGTCATGCCGAAGATCGGGCCGCTCGCCACGATGAAGTTCACGGTGCCGACGCCCGAGGCTGAGAAACTCTTTGCCGAGAGCTTCCGCGCCACGCGCGATCGATACCGCGCCGTCATTGCGGATGCACGTGATGGGCGCGTTCAGCTGCCGAATACCGATTTCGACATCGGGCAGGCTGCTCGCTGGGGTGAGAACCGCGTAGCCGATGGCGCCTACGTGGCGCTGCTGGAGAAACTCGCCGAGACGGATTTCAAGAGCACGCCGGAAGCGCTGAAACGCGCAATGACCCAGTTCTTTGTCCAGCTCGATGCGCCGCAACCGGACAAGAAGCTGAGAAAGAAGACCGCGTCAATCCGTTCGCTGGTCGCGCGATTGAACGCTTCGTAAGGGGCTACTTCGGGCGAAACGGCTTGCCGGTGGACGCGAGCCGCTCCTCCAGCTTCACGGTGCAGTCGCAGCTCTCGCACGCCCAGTACTCCTGGCCGGTCTCGTGGCGGCATCGGCTGCGCGCGTGCGCATCCTTCACGCTGAGCAGCTCGAAGAATGCCTCCCAGTACGGCCGCTCCTCCGCGAGCGGCGTCGCGCAGAAACAGGTCTCGACCCACTTCACCCTGCCGTCAGGCAGCTCGCGAGCCTGGGCCATGTTGTGCTGGTACTCATCGCCCGCGATGGAGCCCGCACCGAGCGTGCCGTCGTCGATTGCCCTGTCGAGCGCCTCCGCCCGACCCGGCTTGACTCGCGCGGTCACCAGGTAGCGCATGTCAGTATTCTCTCCATTTCGCGAACAGGGCGGCCATCGCCACGAGGGCCATCGCATCGCCTCTGATCGTCCGGCCGCCGAGCGTGATGAGCCGGCACCTCTCCGACGCCAGCGCCGTCTCTTCCGGCGTCCATCCGCCCTCGGGACCGATCAGCAGGCTCGCTTCCCGTGGCGCCGGACCCTCGAGATCACCCAGGGAGGACACGTCGGCCTGCGACCCTGGCTCCACCAGCATGAGTGCCGGCCCTGGGAGCTTCCGATCGTCGACGAGCCCCGATATCGCTTCGAACGGTTCGGGTTCGAGAACCGCCGGGACGATGGCGCGGCCGCACTGCTTGGCCGACGAGATAGCCACGCGCTCCCAACGCTCACGCCTGCGTCCCCGCTCGAGCGCACCGCGCGCGACCTCGCTGCGAGTGGCGACGACGGGCTGAATCGCAGCAACGCCGATCATCACCGCATCGCGCACGACGTCGTCCATCTTGTCGCCCTTGAGAACGGCCTGCACGAGCGTGACGGATACGCGCGCCTCCGGCGCGGCCTCACGCGGCGATCCGATCACCACGTCCACTCCGGTCTTGCGCGCCGACTGCACGATGGCGTCGAACGCCTGGCCGCGGCCGTTGAAGACGACGATGCGATCGCCGCGCGCGAGCCGCAGAACACGCGTGAGGTGGACGGCTTCGTCTGCCGGAAGAGCAATCACCTCCCCAGGCGCGTGAGCGTCCGGCGCATGGAAACGCGCGTGCACCATCTCATTATCGCCGTGCGCGAGTGCTATACTCCGCGCACACCAACATAATGTTCCTTCGGGGTCAGGCCATCGGGAAGTACCGCGTGCTCTCGCATCTGGGCAGCGGCGGCTTCGGCAGCGTCTATCTCGCCGAAGACACCTGGATCAAGAAGAACGTCGCCATCAAGGTTCCCCACAAGCAGAACCTCGACTTCAGCGAGATGTTGAAGGAGCCCACGCTCCTCGCCTCGATGAGCCATCCGAACATCGTCACGATGCTCACCGCGGAGAAGCTGGACAACGTTTTCTTCATCGTGCTGGAGTACGTGCCCGGAGAAACGCTCGAGCAGCTGATCATTCGCGAGGGTGCCCTCGACCTGCCTCGCGTGATGGACTACACCTGCCAGATCTGCAATGCCGTCGATCATGCGCACCGGGCCGGCGTGCTGCACCGGGATATCCGCCCGGGCAACATGCTCGTATCCGAATCGGGGATGCTCAAGGTCACTGACTTCGGGACGTCGCGCTTCCTGGAAATTGCCGCGCATGGAACGACGGTGATTGGCAGCCCACCCTACATGGCGCCGGAGCAGTTTCACGGCAAGGCTGTCTTTGCCAGCGACGTGTACTCGGTGGGCGTCACGATGTATCAGATGGTCACTGGCGAGCTGCCGTACAACACGCCGGCGCCCGCGGACATCGAGAAGCTGATGCGCGGCGAGCTGGTCACGCCGCCGCGTCTCAAGAACACGCGCGTCCCGAAGGCGATCAACGACATCATCATGCGCGCGCTGGCCCCGGACCTCACCGTGCGCTATCAGCGCGCCGCCGACCTGCTCGAGGAGCTCCTGGCGGCCCGGGCACCGGCGACCCGACGAGCCAGGAAGCGGACGGCCGCGGGCCTCGACCTCGTGGACGCCAACGTGGCCGACATCCAGTCACGGCTGAAGGCCCGTGAGACGCCGCAGGCCCGCTTCTGCTGGCAGTGCCGCAAACCACTCCACGCCCGCACCGATCGGTGCCCTTTCTGTAACGAGGCGCAGTAACGAGAACGCCCAACGCCCAAGAACGCTGGAGTGTCACCGTCACATTGGGTAATCGCCTGAACTCCGGTTACGATCTGGAGAACTCCTCCGTACTCAATCTCGTTTGGGAGTTGGGAATTGGGAGTTGGGAGTTCTGATATGGCTTTTCCGGGCACTGGCAAGATCTGGATGGACGGCAAGGTGGTCGAGTGGAAAGACGCCACGATCCACATCGCCTCGCACATCATCCACTATGGGAGCGGCGTCTTCGAAGGTGCCCGGTGCTACGACACCGTCAATGGTCCCGCGTGCTTCCGCCTCGATGCCCACATGCGGCGACTGCTCGACTCGGCTCGGATCTACCGGATGGATTCCCCGTTCGACCAGCAGACGCTGACGGACGCAACGCTCAGCCTGATCCAGGCGAACGGGTTCAAGGCCTGCTACATCCGTCCGCTGATCTACCGTGGCTACGACTCGCTTGGCGTGGACCCGCGGGCCTGCCCCATCAACGTCTCGATCATCCTGTGGGAATGGCCGGCCTACTTCACAAAGGAAGCCATCGAGGAAGGCATCGACGTCAAGATCTCCACGTGGGCGCGCAACGCGCCGAACACCACTCCGGCGATGGCCAAGAGCGTGGCGAATTACGCCAACGCTCAGCTCATCAAGCTGGAAGCGGTGCTGGACGGGTACTCGGAAGGGATCGCGCTCGACACCAACGGCAATCTCAGCGAAGGCAGCGGCCAGAACGTGTTCATCGTCCGCGACGGGATAATCTTCACGCCGCCGATCGGCAACTCGGTCCTGGCCGGCATCACCCGCGACTCCGTGATCACCATTGCCCGCGACATGGGCTTCGACGTACGGGAACAGACGCTGCCTCGCGAAATGCTCTACATCGCGGATGAGGTCTTCTGTGTCGGCACGGCGGTTGAGGTGACCCCCATCCGCACCGTGGACAAGGTAAAGATCGGACGCGGCCGCCGCGGTCCCGTCACCGAGGCGCTCCAGCAGCGATTCTTCCAGATCGTCAAGGGTGAGGCGCCTGATCCCTACGGATGGCTCCAGCCCATCAGCGTACCGGCGGTCACTGCATCGGGAGCCGCGAAGAGCCGATAATTCAACGGATGCACGTCAACGACCTCCTGAAGATCGCGGTCGAAAGCGGGGCGTCGGACCTGCACCTCAAAGTCGGAAGCTATCCGATGCTGCGGGTCCGCGGCGCGCTGGTCCCGGCCGTCTCGGACAAACGCCTCGACCACGAGGACATGGTGTCCATGGCGGCCACCGTCCTTCCGACCAGCCATCGCGAACGCTTCAAGGACAACCACGAAGTCGACCTGGCCTACAGCGTCTCCGGCCTCGGCCGCTTCCGCTGCAACGCCTTTCAGCAGCGCGGCACGGTCGGCATGAGCTTCCGCGTCATTCCGATGAAGGCGGCGACGATCGAAGATCTGGGCCTGCCGGCGGTGCTCAAGACGATTGCCGCCGAAGAGCGCGGACTCATTCTGGTGACCGGCACCACGGGCAGCGGCAAGAGCACGACCCTGGCCGGGATGATCGACGAGATCAACAGCACGCGAACGGCGCACATCATCACCATTGAGGATCCGATCGAGTACCTTCACCGGGACAACCGCTCGATCGTGAATCAGCGCGAAGTTGGCGTCGACACCTCATCGTTCTCGCATGCGCTCCGCGGTGCGCTGCGCCAGGACCCGGACGTCATCCTCGTCGGCGAGATGCGCGACTTCGAAACGATCGAGACCGCGCTGCTCGCGGCTGAAACGGGCCATCTCGTCCTGTCCACGCTGCACACGCTCGACGCCACCGAGACGATCAACCGCATCGTGGCGGTCTTTCCACCGCACTTCCAGAAGCAGGTCCGCGTGCAGCTGGCGAGCGTGCTCAAGGCCGTGGTGTCGATGCGCCTGATCCCGGGCGTTGATGGAAAGGGGCGGGTCCCGGCCGTCGAGGTCCTGATCACCACCGCGTTCATCCGCGACTGCATCATGGACAGGGAGAAGACCCACCTCATTCCGGGCGCGATCGCGCAGGGCACCTCGCAGTACGGGATGCAGACGTTCGACCAGTCGATCTTCGGTCTCTACGACAAGGGTCTCGTGTCCTACGAAGAGGCGTTGCGCTGGGCCTCCAACGCGGATGAGTTCAAGCTCAAGGCGCAGGGTATCGCCACGACGGCGGACATGGCCCGCGACGACATGGCTCGCAAGACCGTCGAACAGTCCGCGACCAAGGCCGCCGAAATCACCCGCTTCGGCAGCTAGACCCCATTCGCCGTGCCTGACTCCGCCTATGTCGCGGCCCTGAAGATGCTGGGCAGGCGCGAGCTGTCCGAACGGCAGGTTCGGCAGCGGCTCGCGCGAAAGGGATACGAGGACGAAGACATCACCGCCGCGGTCGAGCGGCTGAAGCAGGATCACAGCCTGGACGATGAGCGTGCGGCCCGGGCGATGGCGCACGCGGAAACGAGCCTGAAGAAACGCGGCCAGCTTCGGGTCAAGCAGCGGCTGCAGGCCGCCGGAATCTCACCCGCCGTCGCGCAGCGTGCGATTCAGGAGACGTTCGAGTCCATCGACGCCGAAGCGCTGTTGACCAGCGCGCTCCAGAAGCGGCTCCGGGGCCGCGAGCACATCGCCGACGAAGCAGAGTTCCAGCGTCTGTACCGCTACCTCGTTGGGCAGGGATTCGAGCCCGATCGGATCCTCGCGCTGCTCCGCCGTCACAAGTAGCCGGCGGGTCCGCCGACACGTCGGCGGAACCCGCCCCACGTACAATATCTATGTGACCTCGAAGGAAATCCGCGCATCGTTTCTCCGGTTTTTCGAACGCAACGGGCATCGCGTCGTGTCCAGCGCTCCGCTGGTTCCGCACGACGATCCGACACTGCTCTTCACCAACGCCGGAATGAACCAGTTCAAGGACGTCTTCCTCGGACGGGAGACGCGGAGCTATACGCGCGCGGCGACGGCGCAGAAGTGCATGCGCGTCAGCGGCAAGCACAACGACCTCGAGAACGTCGGGCCGTCCTTCCGCCACCACACCTTCTTCGAGATGCTCGGCAATTTCTCCTTTGGCGACTACTTCAAGCGGGAAGCAATCCCCTTTGCGTGGTCGCTGCTGACCGACGAATGGAAACTGCCCAAGGACAGGCTGTTCGCCACCATCTTTCGCGGCGAGTCGGGCATCCCGCGCGATGACGAAGCGTATGACGTCTGGCGGACGTTCCTGCCGGGTGATCGCATCGGCGAACTGGGCTCGGCGGACAACTTCTGGCAGATGGGCGACACCGGCCCCTGCGGGCGCAGCTCGGAGATCTATTACTTCCGGGGCAACGAACTGCCGTGCGGCGAGGAGGCGGCGGGCCGCACGTGCCGCGGGCTCGAGTGCGACTGCAACCGCTACGTCGAGATCTGGAACAACGTGTTCATGGAGTTCGATCGGCAGCCCGGAGGCGAGCTCGAGCCGTTGCCGGCGCCGTCCATCGACACCGGCATGGGGCTGGAGCGTGTGACCGCGGTGCTCCAGGGCAAGGTCTCGACCTACGAGACCGATGCGTTCACTCCCCTGCTCGATGCGATCGGTGCGCTCTCCGGAACGGTGCATCGAGGGACGATGGAGCCGTCCGACGTGTCGATGCGGGTCATCGCCGACCACATGCGCGCAATGACGTTCCTGATCGCGGATGGCGTCGTTCCGTCGAACGAGTCCCGCGGCTACGTTCTACGCAAGATCATGCGGCGCGCGATGCGCCACGGGAAGAAGCTTGGGTTCCAGCGCCCGCTGCTGCATACGCTCGTCGATACGGTCGTCTCCCAGTTCGGCGATGCCTATCCGGAACTGCAGGCTGGCCACGCATCGATCACACAGCTGATCAGGGCCGAGGAGGAACGCTTCGATGCGGTGCTCACGAACGGGCTGCCGCGTCTCGAGCAGGTGCTGGACCGGGCAACCGCGGCCGGGGGCGTCGTACCAGGCGACGAGGCGTTCCGGCTCTATGACACCCACGGCGTTCCGCAGGACTTCATCGAGGACGTGATCGAATCGCGCCGACTCACCCTCGATCGCGAGGGATTCGAGCGGGCGATGGAAGGCCAGCGCGAGAAGGCGCGCGCGAAGAGCACCTTCAAAGCCGGAGCGGCCGACAGCGCGTGGGACACGACGGAGGACGTGAAGCAGACGCTCGACAGTGCCGGCGATCGCGGCTTCCAGGGGTACGAGCAGACCGAGCTGAACACACAGGTGCTCGCCCTTTTCGACGAGCGGCGCCGGTCAACCGACAGCCTGGCTGCGGGCGAGCACGGGTTCGCGGCGCTCACGAACACTCCGTTCTACCTTGAGGCCGGCGGACAGGTGTCCGACGTCGGCACTCTCCGAGCACCGCATGGTGAGGCTCAGGTAACCGGCGTGCTTCGCGTCGGCGGATGGCCGCGGCTGCATGCCGTCCACGTCCGGACCGGGGTCGTGAAGGCCCGGGATCTTATCGCTGCGGAGGTCGCAACGGACGTTCGCGACGCGACGCGACGCCATCACACCGCGACGCACCTGCTTCATGCCGCGCTGCGACAGGTGCTGGGCGGGCACGTCAAGCAGTCCGGCTCGCTGGTCGCGCCGGATCGGCTCCGCTTCGATTTCGTCCATTTTGCCGCGCTGACGCGCGAGCAGATGCTGCAGATCGAGCAGATCGTCAACGAGCAAATCCTTCGCAACACGACGGTGCAGACCGAGGTCAGGAAGACTGAGGAGGCGATTGCGGCCGGGGCGATGGCGCTCTTTGGCGAGAAGTACGGTGACCGTGTGCGAGTCGTGTCGGTGCCGGACTTCAGCGTCGAGCTGTGCGGCGGCACACACGTCCGCGCCACCGGCGATATCGGCATGTTCGTGATCCTCTCCGAGAGCGGCGTGGCGGCAGGCGTGCGCCGGCTCGAGGCCATCTGCGGCCTCGAGACGCTCAAGGCCTATCAGCGCGATCGCGACGAACTGGCGCGCGCGGCGGCGGCGCTGACGGCGCGTCCCGGCGAGCTGGCGGCCCGCATCACATCGCTCGCCGACGAGAATAAGCGCCTGGCACGCGAGCTTCAGCAGGCACGGATGAAAGCTGCGATGGGCGGCGGCAGCACCGCATCCTCGGACGAGGCGGTCGAGATCAAGGGCGTGAAGCTGGTAGCCCGCGAGGTGTCAGGGCTGGACAAGGACGGTCTCCGCGCGCTTGTCGATCGTCATCGCGACGCGATCAAGAGCGGCGTCGTCGTGCTCGCGTGTCCATCCGACGGCAAGGTCTCCGTCGTCGTCGGGGTCACGCCCGACCTGACGAAGAAGGTGCCGGCCGGAGAAGTCGTGAAGCAGCTGGCTCCGATTGTCGGCGGCCGCGGCGGCGGGCGCCCTGACTTCGCGGAGGCGGGCGGAAAGGACGCGGCAAAGATCCCTGACCTGCTGTCCGCAAGCCGCACGCTGGTCGAGAAGCTGCTCTCCTAGTACGCAGAATTTGAGAATGATGAACGGATGATTTGAGGAAGTTATTTCAACATCGATGATGTGGCCATTTGGTCATTTCATCGTTTCATTGGTCAATTGGACGGTTGCGCACGTGGCCGCCGCTGGCTGGTTAGTTGCTCCCGGCTTCGCGCATGAGCGCGGCCGACGATCTCCAAGCTCGAACAGACTCATTCGCCGACCTCGCGATCAAATTCGTCGAGGGCCTTCCTGCCGCTCAAAGGATTCAGCGGCTCGCGAACCAATTTCAGGACTGTTCCACATCGGTGGGGGCTAATTACCGCGCCGCCAGGCGGGCAAAGTCACACGCTGACTTCACGTCGAAGATGGGAACCGTCTCGGAAGAAGCTGACGAGGCTGTCTTCTGGCTGACGCGGATGAAGAACAACGGGATACGCAGTTCGGAGGTCGATATCGACATCGTCCTGAAGGAGGCTGATGAACTCGCTCGAATCTTTGGCGCTGCTCATCGAACGGCAAAACGCCGACGCCGGCGACCAGACGCCCAATGATCAAATCCGAAATGCAGATGACCCAATGCTCAAATCCCAAATGATCAAATCAAATCATCATTCATCAATCATCATTCATCGATGATCTAAGCGGCTTCCACCGCGTCAGGCACGTTCCGGGCAGCTCGATGACGAACCTTGCGGTTCCACCACATGAGCACGCCGGTGACGAACATGAGCGCGGGCACGACACCCACCACCGCCCATACGGCCTTCAGCCACGGCCCCCATCCTGGATTGCGCCAGCGCCCGAAGTGCAGGCGCGTGAGCCAGGTCAGCGCAATGTCGCCCTTTCCCTCGCCATAGACGCGATCTGGATCCGAGAATCGCTCCACGAGGTCCGTCAGCGGCTCCGGCATCCCCAGGTACCAGCCTGAGACGCCCCACATCACCATGAACAGGAACAGCCAGAACCCGAGCGCGCTGTGAAGGTCCCAGTTGAAGCGGCGCCACCCAGCGCTCCACTTGATCGCGAGGCTGCGCTTCCAACGTGTCACGCCGGGCCACCAGACGACGAGGCCGGTAATCACGATCAGCGTGAAGATCAGGCTGAGCAGCCCGTTCCACCATGGCCCGTTCGGCCGATCGAGCAGCAGCTCGTCGTGAAGGCGAACGGTCCACATGATGAAGAACTGAGCGTCCGTCGTGTTGTCGCCGAGATCCTGCCCCGTGTAGGGATTGAACAGGCGCTCTTTTCTTTCCCCGTTGCGCTCCAGAGTGATGTTCGCCGTTGGATCGGGAAGCCTGTTGCCGCGGCCGCGCCCGCCACGTCCCGCGCCTGGGCCGCCGGGACCGCCCGGTCCCCCGGCGCGCGGCTGCCGCCGGACCGTCCTGCCTTCGGCCACATCGGTGACCCGCCACTCCGGATAGGCCCGCTGCGCCGCCGTCCGGAGCTCGTCAGCGTTCATCGCCCTGGCCTTCTCGTCGAAAGTGGCATGGGGCGTCGCGAAGTAGCGATCGAGCTCGTTGCGATAGACGAGGAGGCTGCCGGTCAGGCTCAGGACGACGACGTAGAGTCCGATGCCGAGACCGATCCAGAGATGGATCTGAAAGGCGGCGCGGCGAAGCCAGACGCGCTGCGGCTGCCGCAGCCATTGTGTCCAGGTGCCCATTACTGTCCTTGATGAGGTTCAGGGTCCGCCTCAAGGCGGACACTACATGGTGCCGATGGTCAGCGACCACGCAGGGTGGGTCCTCTTGTACACCATTCGCGGGCGATTGCGGCCGGGCTTGTGATCATCCGCCCGGAAGCGTAGATTCCCGGGTACGGGACTCGTCCCGGGGGAAGGATTCTCTATGGCCGCATCAGCAGCAAAGTGCGCGCACCCCTCCTGTGAGTGCATCGTCGAACCCCACGGTCCGTTCGGGAAGTACTGCAGTGAGCACTGCAAGCAGGCCGGAGACAAGATCGAGCTGAGATGTGATTGTCAGCATCCCGCCTGCCGCTAATGTCTGAAGCCGGCAGCGGACATCCCGCTGCCGGCCGCCCCACTACAACCCGCTTCTCCCCAAACCGATAAGTCTTTCAGCCGAGTTGGATCTGACGGCGGAGGTGCGCCCATCAGCTCGAGACGGCATGGAATGACACGCCTCTTTCGATTCCTTCTGCTCGCCTCTTTCGCCACGGCAGTGGTTCCATCCCCTGCGGATGCACAGATCTTCATCGCACGCAGCGCAAACGGGACCACTGTGCTGTCCAATCAGCCCGTCGAACGACCGACGCAGATCTTTGCGGTTCCTGGAGCTCCCAGCTATCGCACGACGACTGAAGTGTTGCCCGCGAAGGCCGGTCTCTACGAAGACCTCGTCATCGAGCACGCGCAGAGGCAGTCGCTTCGCCCCGAGCTCGTGCGCGCCGTGATTCAGGTTGAGTCCGGGTTCAATCCGGGAGCCACCTCACCGAAAGGGGCGATGGGCCTGATGCAGCTGATGCCGCAGACGGCACGATTGCTGGGTGTGCTCAACGCCTACGACCCGGAAGAGAACATCCGTGGCGGCACGGTGTACCTCAGGCAGCTGCTCAACAAGTACGGCACCGAACAGCTCGCCCTCGCTGCGTACAACGCAGGCCCAGGCGCCGTGGACAAGTACGATGGCGTGCCGCCCTACCGGGAAACGAGAGAGTACGTCCGCAAGGTGGGTTCGAAGGCCGTCACCGGAACGCCCACGAAACCACGCACGGTGATCTACCGATGGTTTGAAATCATTGGGGACCGCGTCGTGCCCAAGCTTACCCAGGATCCGCCTCGCTCAGGCCCGTACGAAATCGTCGGCTAGATCCTTCCGGTAAGTCCTTCAGGTATACGATTCCCCCATGGTCAAGCGGGCCGGGCTGCTCCTGGCGCTCACGCTGGTCGTCGGCGCTGTCGCACAGCCACTCGCGCAGTCCGAACGCCGATTTCCCGAAGCGCTGACCCAGATGATCGAGGCCGAACGTGCGTTCGCCGCACGCGCCCTCGTGGTGGGATGGAAGCAGGCGTTCCTTGAATACTTTGCCGACGACGCCGTGGGGTTCGACGGCACTGCCGGGCCGGCAAAGGATCAGATTCGCAAGAATCCCGACCCGCCGGCGGACCTGCAGCTGATCTGGGAGCCGCGTTACGGTGACGTCGCCGCCAGCGGTGAGCTCGGATACCTGACGGGACCAGTCCGCAACGTGCGGAAATCGCGCGACAACGGGCGGCCGCGCCATTCGAACTACGCGTCAATCTGGAAACGCCAGCGCGACGGATCGTTCAAGGTGGTGATGGACTTCGGGGTGAACACGCCGGGTCCGGTCACGTTCGCGGCCGGATTCACCAGGGCACCAGGCAACCGCTTCACCGGTGAGTACGACGATACGACTCCGCCGCTGTCCGCCGCCGACGGGGTGCTCAACAGCGGGCTTCGTACTGGCCAGGCCGCCGGGTATCGCGGCCGGCTCACCGCCGGTGTGCGATTCCTGCGGCAGAACATGCTGCCGGTGGTCGGGGACCGCCCCGCCCTGCGATGGCTTGCCACCCAGCCGGCCTACACAACCATCGATACCAGCTTTGCCGAGGCGGCCCGCTCCACGGACCTCGGGTATACGTGGGGCAACTACACCATCGGCCCGAAACAGAAGCCGACGCAGCGGGGTTTCTACGTTCGGGTGTGGCAGCGGGAGCGAAATGGCCAGTGGAATGTCGTGCTGGACGCCCTTCAGCCGAGTGAGAACTGATAAGATCAGGGTTTTGCAGGTCAGGAATAGTTCCGACAGAGAGGACGCCAGCACACGTGGCCAAGCGCACGAAATCCGCACTCAAGGCAAACCGCCAGAACGTCAAGCGCCGTGAACACAACCGCGAACTGCGGTCGCGGCTGCGGACGGCTCTCAAGGCGATTCGCGCCTCGCTCGACTCCAAGGATCTGGACGGGGCGAAGAAAGCCCTCAGCGCAACCGTCTCCATCGTCGACAAGATGGCGACCAAGGGCATCATTCACCGCAATACGGCGGGCCGCTACAAGTCACGCCTGTCGGCGCGTCTGGCGAAGTCGGCGTAGTCATGGCACCCCTGAAGGGGTGCCCTCCTGACAGCGGTTTGGCCTGACCAGGCTAGCCGCGCGCTCCGCGCCCCGCGTAGGGCGCTCTCTTGAGGGGCGCCGAACCCTTAGGCGCCGGACCGCACAACTCCACGACCAGCCGTTCGAGCAGGATCCGCGGGTCGCCGCCCGATCCCTTGAGCGCGAGGTCCGTCCGCAGCAAGGCGTCGATCGCCGGGCGCAATCTGGTTCCTGACAGCCGTTCGGCAGCTACGCGCAATTGTCCGAGCACGAAGAACGGGGCGGCGCCGCCATCGAGCGCTGCGCCCAGCTGACGCAATGCTTCGCGCGCGTCATTTCGCCCGATGGCATTCGCAATTCCGAAGTGCTCCTGCTGATCGGGCCCCATCGACACGGATTCCCGGACGTCGTCAACGGTAATGGCCGGCTGCCCAAGCGCATAGAGCACGACGCGATCGAACGCGGGGCGCAGACGCACGATGTCGAGCCCGGCGCGGTCGATCAACGCTTTGGCCGCCCCAGGCGCAAAGGTGACTCGTTCGCGCGCCGCGCGCGCGTTCACCCAGCGCTCGGCGTCGTCAGGCCCCTCAATCGTTCCGCAGTCGACGACCTGCGCTTCCTTCGTCAGGAGAATCGAGATCTTCCGCCGGCGGTCAAGGTTGCCACACACGAATACGACGGTGGACTGCGGGGACGGTGACTTGATGAAGGCTGACAGGCGATCCAGCTCCTCCTCCGCGGCCTTGCTCTCCCGCTTCGGTATCAGGAGCTTCTCCGCTTCCAGGATCACGACAACCCGGCGCGGCACCATCATCGGCATGGTGTTCGCGGTGTCGATCACCTGGTCCACGTTGGTCTCGCCACCGTAGAAGCGGTCCACGTTGAACGCGCGAAGTCCCTCGTCCACCAGTTCGAGGAACTGCGCCGCGACGTCGGCCTTCTCCAGTTCGTCGGCGCCGACGAGCACGTAGAGCGCCGCCGGTTCGCTGGACGCGATTGCCTTACGCAGAGCCGCGGCAGTGATGATAGGCAGGCTAGAACGCCTCGAGGATGGCGCTCACCACGGACCGCGCCAGATCGGTGGCCAGACGATCGAACGCAGGGCCTTCCTGCTCAAGCAGCACCGCGCCTTCGAGCAGATTGCTGTTGCGTGACCGCAGGTCGTACTCCTCCCGGAAGACCAGCGACTCGTTGGACCACAGCACCTGACCATTCCTCGCGTCGGTGAACTGCACCCGCATCGTCACGGTAAACACATAACGCGAGGCCAGCTGCTGGTTGGTGACGCCAACAGGCTCCCTGGACAGGCCGATGATTGTCCCCGAGAGCACCGCGTCAGCTCCGGATGTCGTCGGGACGGGAGTGAATCTCCCACCCCGGTTGATGAATGCGGTCCGGATCTTGTCCGTGATGATCTGCTCGAGCCGGGGCATCGTCGTCCTGTTCTCGAGCAGCGGGACTCCCACGATGCGAATATCGGCGGGCAGGAACGACCCCCGTCCGGCCAGCGCGTAGCCGCAACCAGGTGCAGCGATCGCCAGCATCACGATCAGCGCGAGGCCGAGTATGGACTTCATCTATTGCACGACCACGGAGACCAGACGTCCCTTCGCCACAACAACCTTTTTCACGGTCTTTCCGTCAGTGTGGGCCTGAACGCCGGGATCCGCAAGGGCGACCCGCTGCAGTTCATCGTCAGCGATGTCCGTTGGTACCGTGACGCGGCCACGGACCTTGCCATTCACCTGCACCGGAATGACGACCTCGTCGGCGCGCGCCACGTCAGCGTTGAACGACGGCCAGGTGGCGTGGGTCAGCCCGGTTGAGTTCCCGAGCATCTCCCACATCTCCTCCGCGATGTGCGGAGCAAACGGCGCGAGCATGAGGACGAGCGCTTCAATCGCTTCCCGCACGACGCAGATCGTCTCTTTGCGCTCGACCTGTCCCGCGTGCTCGACGTCCTCGTCCGACCGCCGGCTCGGACCGCCGGTCACTGTGCTTTCGCTGAACGCGTACAGCGCGTTCACGAGCTCCATCATCGCGGAGACGGCGGTGTTGAGCTGCTGGCGCTGTTCGATGTCGGCGGTGACACGCCTGATGGTGTCGTGCGTCTTGCGCCGGACCGACTTCTCCGCGGCGTTCAGCGTCTCGCAGCCGTCCGGGCTGTCGATGCCCTCGCCCGCGATGGTTTCATTCCAATGGTCGACCAGCCGCCAGACACGGGCGAGAAAGCGGTAGCTCCCTTCGAGTCCCGCGTCGGTCCACTCGACTTCCTTCTCCGGCGGCGCAACGAACATGACGTACAGACGCAGGGCATCCGCGCCGTACTTCTGCATCATCGCGTCGGGATCGACGACGTTGCCCTTCGACTTGGACATGACGGCGCCGTCTTTCAGCACCATCCCCTGCGTGAGCAGCTGGGTGAACGGCTCGCTGTGATCGACCAGGCCGAGATCGCGGAACACACGCGCGAAGAACCTCGAGTAGATAAGGTGCAGGATCGCGTGCTCGACGCCGCCGATATAGAAATCCACCGGCAGCCAGTACTTCACCTTCGCAGGGTCGACCGGCAGCGCGCTGTTGCGAGGATCGGCAAAGCGATAGAAGTACCAGGACGAGTCCACGAACGTGTCCATGGTGTCGGTCTCCCGCCTCGCGGGGCCATCGCACTTCGGACATCTGACGTTCACGAATTCCGGCACCTGCGCGAGCGGCGACTCTCCCTTGCCTGTGAACTCGATGACCTTTGGCAGCTCCACCGGAAGCTGGTCGAGCGGGACAGGCACAATGCCGTCCTTCTCGCAGTAGATCATCGGAATCGGAGTCCCCCAATAGCGCTGGCGGGAAATACCCCAATCCTTCAGTCGATATTGAACCGTCGCCTCGCCGATTCCACGCGCTCGCGCGGCGGCGACCATCTTCTTCTGCGCGTCCTCCGAGGACAGGCCGCTGAACTCACCTGATTCGACGAGTATTCCGTAGGCGTCCGCCGCTTCCGTCAGGCCGTCGGAAGACTTCGGACGGCCGTCGGGCGTGATCACGACGCGAATCGGGAGATTGAACTTGCGTGCGAACTCGAAGTCGCGCTGATCGTGAGCCGGAACGGCCATGACTGCACCGGTTCCGTAATCGCCGAGGACGAAGTTGGCAACCCAGATCGGGACGGACTCGTTCGTAAACGGATTGACGGCCCGGAAGCCGGTATCGAACCCTTCCTTCTCGATCTCGCCGCTGATTCGCGCTGCTCGATCCTGCGTACGGAACGTCTGCACGCGCTTCCGGAACCCTGCAGGGTCAGCCGACTTCTCGGCAAGCTGCCCAACCAGCGGGTGCTCGGGCCCGAGCAGCACGAACATCGCCCCGAAGATCGTATCGATCCGCGTGGTGAAGACGTCGATCTTCGTTGCCGCGTCACCCTCGACCGCGAAACTGACACGCGCACCTTCCGAGCGTCCGATCCAGTTCCGCTGCATCGTCAGGACCTGCTCGGGCCAGTGCTTCAGCTCAGACGTAGCGTCGAGGAGCTCGTCCGAGTAGGCGGTGATGCGGAAGAACCACTGCTCGAGATCGCGGGTCTCGACCACCGAGCCGCACCGCCAGCATCGCCCGTCCACGACCTGCTCGTTGGCGAGGACGGTATTGTCGACGGGACACCAATTGACCGATGACTTGCGACGGTACGCGAGCCCGCGCTCGAACATCTTGATGAACAGCCATTGGTTCCACTTGTAGTACTCAACGTCGCACGTGGCGAGTTCCCGGTGCCAGTCATAGCTGATGCCGAGCCGCTGGAGCTGCCCGGTCATGTGCGCGATGTTGCCGCGCGTTGACTGCTCCGGGTGGACGCCGTTCTTGATCGCCGCGTTCTCTGCCGGCAGGCCAAACGCGTCCCAACCGAACGGGTGGAGCACGTTGTACCCGCGCATGCGCTTTGTGCGGGCAAGCACGTCGCCGATGCTGTAGTTGCGAACATGCCCCATGTGCGCGTGCCCGGATGGGTACGCAAACATCTCGAGGCAGTAGAACTTTGGCCGCGACGGATCGGCCTCGACTTCGAACGCATGGGAGCTCGCCCAGCGCTGCTGCCACTTCTTGTCGAGATCCTGGGGTTTGTAGTCGGACATCAACGAGGCCTGTTAGGCCTTCGGCCATAGGCCTTAGGCCTTCACAGTTCATTATAAGGGCCAGAACTTGGTGAGCCTGGGCTTCACCGCCGCCACTGCAGCCTCGCCGCGCGGTGCGCTGGCCGCCGGCGAATGGCCCGCCGCAGGCGGAGGCGAGTCGTCGAGGGCGCCGATGACCGAGCGCAATGAATCCGCGATCCCCTTGAGGTTGTAGCCCCCTTCAGTCACCACGACGACTCGACCGTCACAACATTCGTCGGCAATGGCGGCAATCCGCGCCGTCAGGCGGCCGAAGCACTCTGCTTCCACGCGCATTCCGGCGAGCGGATCGTCCTTGTAAGCGTCGAATCCAGCCGACACGAGAATCAACTGAGGCTTGAATGCCTTCAGCACAGGCCAGGCGATTCGGTCGTACGCGTACTCGTAGTCGGCGTCCGTTGCACCGGCGGCAAGGGGAAGGTTCACGGTGAAACCTGTTCCAGCGCCAACGCCTATCTCGTCGGCTGCCCCGGTTCCCGGGTAGTACGGATACTGGTGCGACGAGATGAAGAGAACGGATGGGTCGTTGTAGAAGCTCCACTGAGTGCCGTTGCCATGGTGTACGTCGTAGTCCACGATCGCCACGCGAGCGAGCCCGCGCGCCCGGGCGTGAGCCGCGCCGATCGCAATGTTGTTGAACAGGCAGAATCCCATCGCGCGGTTCGCCTCGGCGTGGTGACCGGGCGGGCGAACCAGAGCCAACGCGCGCGAGCCCGCCGGCCCGTCGAGGACGTGATCGACTCCGGTCAATACGGCGCCTGCGGCAAGGCAGGCGACGTCGTAGGACTCCGGCGACGTGAACGTGTCGGCTTCGAGCACGGTCGCCCGGCCCGCGGTTTCACGAATCATGGCCACGTAATCCTTTTCGTGCACACGCTCGAGATCAGCGTCTGTGGCACGGCGCGGCTCGAGCGTGTCGCCGCCACGCTGGCGGAACTCAGACGCGATGGCCTGCATCACCGCGTGCCGCTCGACTCGTTCCGGATGTCCGGGTGGCGTCAGATGATCCGCGAAGTGCGGCGACGAAATGATCGCAAGCGCCATCAGAGCCGACGCGAGGCGAGGGCGGCCTGTACGCGCGCCGGTGTGAACGGAACCTGCCGCAGCCTGGCACCCGTCGCGTCGAAAATCGCGTTGGCGAGGGCGCCCGCCGTCACGGTGACCGACGTCTCCCCTGCTCCGCATGCGGGCATGTCGGGCCGGTTCAGCAGGACGATTTCGATTCGAGGGATCGCGGCGTCCAGGTACAGCGGTTTGTAGGTTCGCCAGTCGACGGACGTGATCTTCTGGTCGTCCCAGGTCACTTCCTCCAAGAGTGTCCGGCTGACGCCCTGGAGCGCTCCGCCTTCGAGCTGGTTGCGCAATCCATCAGGATTCGAGATTGGACCCGAATCGTTCGCGATGACCAGCCGCCGCACCGTCACCGCCCCGGTGTCCTGATTGACGTCCACCTCCGCCACCATCGCACAGTAGCCGTTGTCGCCCTCATAGAGCACGCACGACATCCCGCGTCCGCTCGAGACGCCGGCACGCGGAATCGAGGGTCGTGGCGACGGCCGCGACGTCCAGTTCGCGGCCTTTGCCGCAGCGGTGACGACGGCGATCAGCCGTGGATCGCGCAGGTGTCTGAGCCGGTACTCGACTGGATCGACCCGAAGTTCGGCCGCAATCTCGTCGATGAACGACTCATGGGCGAACGTGTTCTGCAGGCGTTCCGGCGAGCGCAACGGTCCGGTGAAAAACGCTGAGCGGAGACCGTGTGTGAGAACGCGCTGCGACGCAATCGTTCCGGTGCCCCCTGCACGGCCGTTCACGGTTCCGGTCACATAGCTGGGCACGGCGTTGCTGTTGTTCGCGAACGTGGTCGGCGCCGGTGCCGGGCTCCGCGCCTGAAACGCTGCTGGTGCGAAGCCGGCCAGCGTGCCCGTGACCAGATTGCCCGGAGCATTCGCGCCAGGCCTGCCACCGCGGCTCGGGATCCAGGATTCGTGGTCCCAGGCCACAATCGTCCCGCTTCGATCGACAGCGGCCCGCTGATCGATGAGGCAGGCCACGCCGTAGTTCTCCCAGGCCATCTCGTCGCTGCGCGTCAACTGCACACGCACCGGCTTTCCGACAGCCTGTGAGAGAAGCGCTGCATCGTAGGCCACGGTATCCGCGCCGTTGATGCCGTAGCAGCCGGGCCCCTGCCTGAAGATCACATGCACGTCTTCCGGACGGAGACCGAGCACCTGGGCCGTCGAACTCCGAAGCGGCCACACCGCCTGCGACGCCGCCCAGATCGTCGCCTTCTCTCCCTGCACGTCGGCCACGGCACACGCGGTCCCGACAGATCCATGCATCTGATAGGGATAGAGATAGGTCGCGCGTACCACGTTCGCAGCACTGCCGAGCGCCGCATCGACGTCGCCGGAATCGACCGTTCGCGTGTCACGTGTGGGTGTCTGGCTCCTCAACCGCTCATGCAGGTTTTGATGCGGCTCGAGCGGCGCCCCCACTGCCCACCTGGCCTTCAACTGCCTGGCGGCCTGGATGGCCTGCCATGGCTTCTCAGCGACGACGCCGACGAACTCCTTCTTGACGACGACCTGAACGACGCCCGGCATGCCTTCCACCGAACGCGCATCGACCGCGGTCAGCGAGGGATTGGCAAAAGGAGGACGGACGACAGCACCGTGGAGCATTCCCGGCACGCGTACGTTGTGGACGTACTCGAACCGCCCGGTCGCCATCGCAGGGATCTCGACTCGCGGAACCGGCGTGCCAAGAACGGTCCACTCGGCCGGCGGCTTCCGCCGGGCGTTGGGATTCAGCGTGAGGTCGAAGCGCCGGCCGCCGATTAATTCCCCGTACGACACTCTCTTCGAAGCGTCGCTCGCCACCGACACCACGCCGTCCTTGACCGAGAGCTGACCGGCAGGCACCCCCAGGCGCTGCGCGGCGATCGACAGGAGCGCTTCGCGCGCCGTCGCACCAGCCAGCGCCAGGTCGGCGTTGTTGAAGTTCGTCGGATGTGACTGGGCTCCGGAAGTCGTCCCCTGATCCGGGGTCAGCGCGGTATCGCACTGGATCAGCGTGACGCGATTGAACGGAACACACAGCTCTTCGGCAATCAGCTGCGTTTGCGCCGTATAGAGCCCATGTCCCAGCTCGCACTTCCCCGTAAACGCAGTGATCGAGCCGTCGGCCTTGATCGCGATCCATCCGTCGAGGTCCCGGCTGCTGGCGCCGTTCAACCGCTGGGCGGCGACCGCCGGCTCGAGGCCGAACTGCACGGCTGCTCGCGCCGCCCCAAAGCTCACGACCAGCGCTCCCGACTGCGCGAGGAACGTCCGCCGGTTCACGCTTTTCCTCCGCGCGCGTAGCGCGTGATCGCCTTCAGCATCCGGGCGTTCGCGCCACACCGGCACAGCACTCCCGACATCGCCTGCCGGATCTGTGTCTCATCCGCCTTCGGATTGCGATCGAGAAATGCTTTCGCGGTCAGCACGACGCCGCTGAGGCAGAAGCCGCACTGCACCGCCTGCTCGTCGATGAACGCCTGCTGAATCGGATGGGGTCTTTCAGGCGTGCCGAGACCTTCGAGCGTCGTAATCTCCGCCCCGCCGACGGTCGACACGGGAGTGATGCACGAACGAACCGCCTGTCCCTTGATGATTACCGTGCAGCAGCCGCACTGACCCAGCCCGCAGCCGAACTTCGGACCATTGAGCTGCAGGTCGTCGCTGAGGACGAAGAGCAGCGGAGTGGCCGGATCGACATCGACCGTGCGGGACGTCCCGTTGACGCGGAGTGTGATGCGGCTCATGGTGCCGCGTAGGTCTTGCTGAATCCGTTGCGGCTGTTGGTCACGGTGAACGAGCCATCGTCGCGCGCGGATATCTTGATCCAGTGCGCCGGGCCATTGTGCGCTGGAGGCGGCGGCCCCGGGGCCCCGCGCGCCGGGGCCGGCATCGGCGCGACCGGCAGCGTGGCGGGCTGATCGTCAAAGCCGTTGGCGATGAAAACCCCCGGCACGGTGTACTCCTGCCCGCTCAGCAGCGAAAAGTGCAACTGCCAGAGATCTTCGAGACGCGGCGCCGTGAACAGCGTCCGCATGGTGTCCGGCGGCCCACCCTTGCGGGTCCCATTGTTCATCACGGCGACTCGGGGTCTGATGGCGTGGACGAGCGCCGGTGAATTCGACGTCGGCTGCCCGTGATGCGAGACGACCCAGAGATCGACATCTCCGATCCGGTTGGCCGGACACATCAGCTCGATCTCCTTGTTCCATGACAAATCGCCAAGGTAGGCGGCGCGGAACCGGCCGAACGTGAGGTGCGAGGCGATCGAGCGCGCGTTCTCGCCTGGATCAGGCTCCTGCGGCGCGGTGCCGGCGCAATGCGGGTTGGGACGTCCGGCACCAGGGACAGCGGAACCGGCCACGCGTCCGTCGGCCGCGACGATACGGACCTGCACGTTGCCGAGGGACACCCGATGGCCCGGCTGGGCGACGGTATGCTGGCCTTTCGCGTAGAGCCCGGCATACGCCTTCAGGAACGCATCGACGGTGGCGTTCATCTCCACGCTCGGCCCGTGGTCGATGAATTCACGGATCGGAATCCGTCCCGCAAGCTCCGTCACCCCGCCAAAGTGGTCCGCGTGGTAGTGCGTGAGAATCAGGTGATCGATCTGCGTCAGGCCGGCATCCTTGATCGCGGCCATGATGCGATCGACATCACGAACCGCGGCCGCGCCGGCATTGCCGGTGTCGAACAGCAGCGACTGGCGCGAGGGGGACACGAGCAGCGTCGCGTTCCCGCCCTCCACGTCGATCACGTAGATGTCCAGCGTTCGTGCGGAACGGTCCTGCGCCGACACCGACGTGATCGCCAGAGCTGCCGCGAGGGCTGCGGCACGAACCAGGCGGAACCGCATGACGCGAAAAGGTACCACGGACTCTACGTTTCCAGAAGCTGGCGCGCGCGCGTTTCGAGCGTGCTCAGGGTTCTCTCGAGCAGCTCACGCGCCGAGCGCAGCTGTTCGTCGGTGGCGTCGGACGGGATGTCGAGCGGCTCGCCCACCACCAGCGAGACGTTCGTGAACGGCTTCGGAATCTGGGTGCGATCCCAGCTCCGCAGCGTCCACGCGTTCGCCGCCTCGAGATGAAACGGCAGCAGCGGGTTGCCGGTGGCGCCCGCGAGCCAGACGGCACCGGGCTGCGCCACGCGCGCCGGACCACGCGGGCCGTCGAGGGTGAAGCCGGTCGGCCGGCCGGCCCGCATCGCGCGCACCATCTGCACCATCGCCTTGCGCGCGCCGCGCGTGGTCGAGCCTCGCGCGGTGCCATATCCGAACCGCTCGATGATGCGGGCGATCCACTCGCCGTCGAAGTTCTCGCTGGTGATCACCACGATGCCGCGGCGGCGGAAGTAGAACGTCGCCGGCAGGATGCGGCCATGCCAGAACGCCATCACCGGCTGACGGCCCGATGCGACGATGGCCTCGTAGTGCTGGAGGCCCTCGACGCGCCAGCGCAGCGTGTGGCCGAGCGCGTTGATCAGCGGATAGCCGAGACCGGCGATCAACGCGACCTGGGCGCGCTTCCATCCGGACGCGCGCCAGTCGCTCACCTCGACGCCCAACTACATCCCATTGTATTGAGGTCCGCCGCCCCCTTCAGGCGGGACCCAGGTGATCACGCCGTACGGGTCCATGATGTCGCAGGTCTTGCAGTGGACGCAGTTCGACGCGTTGATCTGCAGCCGCGGCGTCCCGTCCGATTCGTGCGCGATCTCGTACACGTTGGCCGGACAGAAGCGCGTGCACGGATGACCATACTCTGGTCCGCAGATGGAGCTGCACACGTCCGTGTGGACGAGCAGGTGCGAGGGCTGGTCTTCGTCGTGCGCCGTGCCCGAGTAATGGACGTTGGTGACCTTGTCGAACGTCAACCGCCTGTCGATCGGTGTCTCGTTGCTCGGCCGCAGGTGGGATGACCGATCAGCGTCCGCGGGCAGCATCCGCATACGGTCGTGACCCGCCTCGCCGCGCAGATCAGCAGGCCACCACCCGCGCGTCAGCAGGGAGACTCCGGAAAACGCCAGTCCCGCGAGCAGCCCGTGTCCGAACGCCTGGTGGACGTTGCGCACGGGATACAGCTCCGCGCGAACGGGGCTCGCGTCGAGGCGCTCCTGATAGCGGCGCAGTCCGGCGGCGGACGTATCCCCTGACCGGACCGCTTCGAACGCCGTCTCCGCGGCCAGCATGCCGGTCCGCATCGCGAGATGGATGCCTTTCAGCCGCATGGAGTTCAGGAACCCACCGGCGTCGCCCGCAATCAGCCCGCCGTCCATGTACGGCTGCGGAATCGTGTTCCATCCACCCTCGGGCAACGCCTTCGCGCCATAGCGCACCAGCGTTCCACCATCCAGCAGCCGCGAAATCAGCGGATGCTGCTTGAACCGGTTGAATGCCATGTGCGGATCGAAGAGCGGGTCCTTGTAGTCGAGGCCGGCCACGAAGCCGACGGACAGCTGCCCGCCGGGCATGGCATAGACGAAGCCGCCGCCGAACTCCTCGAGGCGCAGGGGATAGCCCATCGTGTGCATCACCGTGCCGGCGGCGACGCGGTCGGCGGGGACCTCCCACAGCTCCTTCAGCCCGATCGCAAACTGCTGCGGCTGGCGGCCCGCCCCGAGCTGAAGACGGCGGAGGAGCTCTTTGGTCAGGTTGCCGCGGACGCCGTCACAGAAGATCGTGACCTTCGCCTGCACATCCACACCAGGCTCGAAAGCCGCCTTCTGCTCGCCGTGACGGCCGATACCGCGGTCACCGGTGCGGACGCCGATCACGCGCGGGCCGTCCATGAGGACGTCCTGCGCCGCAAAACCGGTGAATACGTCGACGCCTTCCGCCTCGACCTGCTGCGCCAGCCACTTGACCAGCGCATTGAGCGACACGATGAAGTTCCCGTGGTTGCTGAGCGGCGGAGGGATGATCGGGAACGGGATCGTCGATCGCGGCGTGAGGAAGTGCACCTGGTCGCTGTGCACCGGCGCCGCCAGCGGCGCGCCCTTCTGCTCGAAGTCGGGAATGAGATCACGCAGCGCGGAGGGGTCCAGCACCGCTCCGGAGAGCATATGCGCCGCGGCCTCACGAGACTTCTCGAGCACCGCCACCGCGAGCGGCTCACCGCCCTGCTGCTTCTGCAGCTGTGCCAGCCGCAGCGCCGCGGACATCCCGGCCGGGCCGCCGCCGACGATAAGGACGTCGACGTCGAGCGTTTCGCGCGTCACTAGATCAATATTAGTTTCTTCGTGCCCTTCGATTTCCTTTGTGCCCTTCGTGGTTAGTTTTTCTCCAGCTCGGCGATGAGCGCGGGAACGATCTCGAACAGATCGCCGACGATGCCGTAATCCGCCACTTCGAAGATGGGCGCCTCGGCGTCCTTGTTGATCGCGACGATCGTCCGCGAGCCCTTCATCCCGACGAGATGCTGGATGGCACCCGAGATCCCGAGCGCCAGATACAGTTTGGGCGCAACAGTCTGGCCGGAGCTCCCGATCTGACGCTCCATCGGCAGCCAGCCGTTGTCGCAGATCGGTCGCGAGGCAGCCAGCTCAGCGCCCAGCGCGGCGGCCAGCTTCTCCGCAATCGCAATGTGCTCCTGCGACTTGATGCCGCGGCCCACTGCCACGATCCGCTCGGCCTGGCCGAGATCGACGGCCTGCTTGGCTTCCTGAAAGGGAGGCTCGGCCTTCTGACGGACCGCTGCGGCGTCGATGCTGACGGTCACCGGCGTCACCGGCGCATTCCCGCCCTTCCTGACCGCGTCAGCCCGGAAGGCCCCGATCTGAACGGTGATGAAGAACGGCGGCTCGCCGAGCGGCTTCACCTGTGCCGCAAGCTTTCCCTGAAATATCGGCCGCGTGAAGGCGGCGTCCTTGCCTGTGCCGGAAAGCGCCGTGACATCGGTAATCAGCGCCCTCCCCATTCGCGCCGCCAGCATCGGCGCACAGTCGCGCGTCTGGTATGTGTGCGGCATCAGCACGAACGTTGGAGACGCGGACTCGACGACGGCGCGGAGTGCGATGGTGTGCGCATCGGGCGTGTATGAAGCCAGCGCGGGATCCTCGACCGTGAGGACCTCGGCAACTCCCGCGGACGCGAGTTCGGCGGCGAGCGCCGCGACCGAGCCGCCGATGATCGCGGCCTTGACTGGCAGTTCGCCGGCGAGTGCCTGCGCCGCCGCGATCGCCTCCCAGGATGCGCGATTCAGCTTGCCGTCACGCTGCTCGGCGATGACGAGGATCACAGGACGCGGGCCTCTTCGCGCAGCACGCGCACGAGCTCCTTCGCCGCCTCACCCGCCGATCCGGTGATCTGGCGCGTCTCCTTCGCACGCGTCGGCAGCGCCAGTCCGATGACCTGCTGCATCGGCCGCGCGTCAGGCATCGCCACCTTCCGGATCTCCTTCTTCTTGGCGGCCATGATGCCCTTCAGCGTGGCGTAACGCAGCTGATTGATGCCGCTCTGAATCGTCAGCAGCGCCGGCAGCGGCATGGCGATCCACTGGAACCATCCGCCTTCGAGCTCCCGCTTGACGCGCACCGAACCCGATGCCGGATCCGCCTGGACGTCCATGATGATGGTGGAATGCGGGATTGCAAGCTTCTCGGCGAGCACGACGCCGACCTGCGCCTGTCCAAGGTCATCGGACTGCAGCCCCGTGAGCACGAGGTCGAAGCGCTCTTCCGCCATGGCGGCGGCCAGGGCATCGGCCGTGACAGACGCATCCGCGGCGGCCAGGCGATCGTCCTCCACGTGGAGCGCGCGGTCGGCGCCACGCGCCAGCGCTTCTCGAATGACCTGCTGGACGCGGGCAGGGCCAGCTGAGCAGACGACCACTTCGCCGCCGTGCTTCTCGCGGAGGCGCAGCGCCTCCTCGAGCGCATAGGCGTCGGGCTCGTTCATCTCGTAGCTGACGTCGTGCTCGCGAATCCACGTCTTGTCGTCAGTGAGACGCGGCTGCCACTCGCGGGTGGGGACCTGCTTGATGCAGACGGCAAT
>DATLLQ010000154.1:0-4627 GCA_035537775.1 Vicinamibacterales bacterium
CGTTGACCTGCTGTTGCTCTATGCCGAGCGGGGCCGGCTGCGCGACGCCATTCGGGAAGTCGACGAAGCTCTCCGCATCGATCCGAAGTCGACGGGCCGGCTTCGCTACAAAGCACTCCTCCATCTGGCTACGGGAAGTGCTGACGAAGCGGCGGAGGCATTCCGGGCGACGTGGCTGCTCGAGCCACAGGATCCGCAGAATGCCTACTGGCTCGTGGCCCGGCGGTCAGCTCGTACCACGGACGAGGAGATCGAACGCGCGCTCGCGACGCTCCGGACCGTCGAGGGCGACGTGCTGCGCGGCGTCCGGCGAGGGCTGACGCCGCCGATTCCGATTGTCTCGGCCATCAACGATGACGTCGGCCGCGCAATGCCATTTTCCCCTGCAGCGTACGCGCGTCCGTTCGGTCTGCTGTTGAGCGGTGAATTCGACGAAGGCGTCGCTGCTCTCAAGGCCGCGGTTGCTGCGGATCCACTGGTCGCCGATCCCGCGTTGCGGCTGGAGCCGACGTCCCGTGGCATTGCGGCTTTACGGAAGGGGGCCGTCGGGGAAGCGATCGAGTTCCTGAAAACAGCTGCTTCGTTGGCACCGGATTCGTCCGAGACACACCGCGTGCTCGGCACGGCGTACTCGGTCAACGGCGACATGGCAGAGGCCCAGCAGCATCTGCGCCGTGCGTTGATGCTGAATCCACGCGACGAACGCGCGTCGCTCACGCTGGCGCGAACGCTCGATGAGATGGACAACGCACAGGAAGCGGCGGCGGTGCTGCGCACCTCGATCGCCGAGCTGCCGGAGGCAGGCGCAGAGCGATGGCTGCATTCCACGCTGTCTCCGAGGCTGCAGCGCAGCGACGAGACGGACGCCGAGCTGATCGCAGTTGCCGACCGGTTGGTGATGTTGGCGGGCAAGGGCGAAATGTACGGCCGCGTCGCCGACCTTGCGAAGTCGCACCTGGAGTACGAGCGGGCAATCAGCCTGCTGGAGCAGCGCGTGGTGCTCACGCCGAACAACTCCTTCGCGCACAGCGCGCTCGGGCACGCGTACGTCGAGGACGGCCGTGAAGCGGCCGGCTACGCCGAGCTGGTGATGGCGCTGCTGCTCGATCCCGATGACGCTGAGACCCTGGCCGCTCTCGGACGTGTGCACCTCGCGGCGGGTCAGTACGGGGCCGCCATCGACGCGCTGCAAAAGGCGGTCGCGACCCAGCCGTCAGACGGCGAGGTCCTGCGTGCCCTTGGCGACGCGTTGATCCAGGGTGGGAGAACTACCGAGGGGCGCGCGCGCATCGAGGAGGGCGCCCACGCGCAGGCGGGCGCGGTCGAGGAACAGCGCCGCCGGCGAACGTTCGGCGCGCTTGGCTCTCAGGCCACGCTCAGCATGCAGCAGGGAGAGTACGCCCAGGCGATCGATCTGTTGCGTCGCGTGATCGCGCTGGATCCGGACAACGCGGGACACCATCTCCGGCTGTCGGAGGCGCTCGTAGGCGCAAAGCGGCTGGAGGAGGCCGAGACCACCCTGCGGACGGCGATCTCGCTCGGCGGCGGGCCCGAGGCCCACCGCCGCTTGTTCGAGGTCCTTGCTGCACGTGGCCGCACCGAGCAGAGCGCGACCGAACGCCAGGTGTATCGCGACCAGCGCCTGCAGGAGCTTCGCTCCCGCCCAGGCGCCGTCCGCTGACGCACCTGACAGAAAAGGCCCGGCGCCGCATGCGCGACGCCGGGCCCTGTCTTACTTCGCGTCCTTCGTGTTTAGAAGCCGACCGTGAAGTTCAGTCGCACGAACCGCGGCGGGTAAATCGCGTTCGGGTTCAGCCAGGTGCCGCTTGCGTCCGTGTAGTCGTCTTCGTAGCCTGTCGCGTAGTTCGTGTTGAAGACGTTCCACAGGTCGATGCCAATGTCCGTGCGCGTACGGCCGAGGTGGACGACCTTGGCGAAGCGCATGTCTACCTGCGTGCGGCGGTTGCCCGCGAACACCAGGTGGTCGGGATCGGTCAGGTCGATCGTTGAATTACCCGTGGCCGTGAGCCCAGGGGGCAGGACGCCGCCATTCGCCGCCTGGACCTGGCTGTTCGGGATCACCCAGTCGGCCCCAATTTCCAGCGCGGTCTGCGAGCGCACCGTCGCGCTGATGAGCACATCGATCTTCGGGATCGTGTAGCTGCCCAGCCCGCGGATCGTCGTCGTCCACGGATCGGCGTCGAAACAGCCCCGCGGGTTCGGGCCAGTGGTGCCGTTGTTGAAGTTCACCACCACGTGGCACCGATCATCGACGCGGCGCCCCGTCTGGGTGCCAGCCGACACGAACAAGCCATTCGCCATGCGGGCGTTGACGTTGAAGTTCACGCCGTCATAGTAAGCGTCGCGTTCCTTCCCGTCAGTGCCGTAGCGGCTCTCGCGGGTCAGGAAGTTCTGGGCCGCCGTGGTGGAGTTCACGACGTATTGCGTGATCGGATACCCGCCACCGCCCGGCAGGCGTGGATCCGTCGGAGCGGTGATCGTGTAGCTGGACCAAGCGGTCTGGTAGTTGCGGTTCAGGTCGTCAGTCACCGTGAAGCCGTGGAAGGTGCGGTGGACGTAGCTGACCTCCGCTGACACGCGCGGCAGGACTTCCTGCTGCAACGTGATCTCGGTCTGGTAGTCGTGCGCGCGCACGCCCCAACCGCCCAGGAGTTCCGGGTCCACAATCGTTGCCGCACCGACCTTGCCGAAGTTCGCCGTGTTTCCGGTCACCGCCGCGCAGATGTCGCCGCCGGTTGCCGTGGTGTTCTGCGCGGCCATGTTCAGCAGGTCGCAGTCGACGACCCGGTTGTTGTTCGAGTCGGTCCACTGCCGGTTCGTGACGGTGGCCACCAGCGTGGCCGCCGGGTTCGTCGACGTATACGGCGCGTCGTTCGATGCAAATGCCAGGTAGCGGCCCCACCGGAGTTTCAGCGCCGTCCGGCCCGTGCCGAACACGTCGTAACCGACGCCGACGCGCGGGCTGATGTCGTTGTAGGCGTCCACGCCGGGGGTCTTCTCGATGCTGATGGTCTGGGCGTTGAACTTCGACGGCATCGACACGCCGTTGCCTTCGACCGGCGCATAGCTGCTTGCCCGGTCCCACCGGACTGCGCCGGAGAACGTCAGACGGCCGCGCGTGTACTGGTCCTGCAGGAACACGCCGTGCAGCTGCGTGATCGAGTTGCGGCTCCACTCCGGCAGCCGGTACGTCACCGCGTTCGGACTCGCCCCATTGAAGCGGTAGGCGAGTTGGTTCTCGGCGGCGATGGTGTTGTCGAGCTGACGCAGCCAGTAGTACTGATAACCGGCCTTGATGTTGTGCGACCCGGTGACATACGACGCGCTCGCGTTGTAGCTGTTGGTCGCGCCTTCGGCGTAGCCCCACTGCTCGAGCGAGCGGTAGGCGTAGTTGCTGGCCGGCGCCCAGCGCAGCGTGCTTGGATCCGCTGCTTCACTGCAGCCCGGGTTGGACATCACCCCGGGAGCCACGCAGCGGAGCGCGGTCGACTGCTGCGATGCCGCGACCAGGTTCGTGATGCCGTCCGGCGGCGGGAAGCCGAACGCCGGGTTGTAGCGGAAGATCGTGGCGTTGGCTTCGAGCAGCAGCTTGTTCGTGGCCGGCATCGTCCACTGCGCCTGGGTCAGGTGAAACGGCCATTCGAAGTAGCCGCGCGCCGCCGTGCCGGTCGCTTCCGGCGACTGCGTCGTCGTGCCGAGTCCGACCCAGTCCTCGCCGCGGTTATGGCAGCCCTGGCCACCGACGGTCAGTGGCGTGCCCTCGCAGCGCTTCTGATACTCGTAGTTGCCCTGGATGCGGCTCTTGCCGATTTGTCCGGTGATGCGGGCGATGCCCATCTGCCGGTCCTGCACCAGGCGCGCGTTGGTCGCGCTCGGCATCCAGTCCCAGCGGTTCGCCAGCCCTGCATTCGCGTTGGCGGTGACGCCCTCGACCGCGGTCTGCGTGTCGAGATTGCGGTACTGCCCGAAGAACCAGAGACGGTCGCGGAGGATCGGACCGCCGACCGAGACACTGGCATCGTGCGCCTGGATGATGCCGGGCGTCTCGGTGATGTTGATGTCGCGCAGCCGCTGGTTCAGGTTGTCGCCGCGCGACCAGTCGCCCGCCGTGCTGAGGAACGCCGTGCCGCGGAACGAATTCCCCCCCGATCGCGGGATGATGTTCATGATCGGGCCGCCGGTGTCCGTTTCGCCGAGGCCACCGCCGACACGGACCGCAACTTCCTCGACGCCGACTGCGTCATAGACATACGACGACACGCCGCCGCTCCGCGCAGCGCCAACGGTCATACCGTTCACGGCCATGCGCCCTTCGTTATTGGCGCCGCCATTTGCCGAGAAGAAGGTCATAGTGGGGGAGAGGGCGATTCCGTTGTTGTCAACCGTAAGGCCCGGTGTCGCGTTCAGCAGTGCCCCTGCTGCGCGCGATGCCGGTATCGCCTGGATGACCTCGGTGTCGAGCACAACCTCTTTCCTGACGCTCTGCACGTCTACGACCGGCGTTTCACCAGTGACCGTGATGGTTTCCTGGATCCCGCCGACTCGCATATCGATCGGGATGTTCAGAACCTGAGTACCGGCAAGGGTGATGCTTTCCCGCTTCACG